>NZ_BCBW01000003.1:0-2299 GCF_001315805.1 Olleya sp. ITB9 | reverse complement strand
ACGTGTATAATCAATTGCTTGATTATCGCCTACTTGGAAATTCCTTCGGAATTTCCTCTGGTTCGTTTTTGTTTACTAACTTAGTCCTAGCCAACGCAACTGAACCATACACGAACACGTTAGCAGCAACTTAAAACGAACATTGGGAATATTTAGTTTTATAAAGAAAAACCGAGTAGAATCATCGCCTAAAAATATAATTAAGCGAATGATTGACTACATTCCTGAATTCTATAAAAACCATAGACAATTTCAAAACAGCATTGAATTTTACGAAAAAAACGAATTTGGACTTGCTTTGGAAAGTCTTGTTGAATTAGCAGACGAAACCGAACATTATTTTTCAGAAGAATTTTGGACTGAATTAGCTAAAGCAGCCAAAATAATGGAAATGGACAAAGTGAATTCTTATTGTAAAAAGCAGTCGAAAACAACTTTAAAAGGATTGGACTATAAATTACCTTTTGGTTGGACAACTTATAAAGTAAGTGAGAATAATTTTCAAGTACATATTTCAGAGAAACTAAATGGAGAATGGAAAACAGAACGAAGAAAAAAAGACGGAATTGAAAAACTGCTGACTAAAAACGGAATTCATTTCTCGAATAAAGGAAGAAATGGATATATCTATTTTGTAGAAAATGGAAAACTGATAGAGTTCGAATGGGAATTAGAAGTTGGAGGAATAAGATTATGGTTTGAAACAGAAAACCATTGGTGCTTGCCTACCAAATCGGAATTAAAAAAAGAGGACAAATCAAGAATTAAGGAATTGATTATTGATTGGGCTAAACAGAATAAAGAACGAATTGAATTTGATTAAAAAGCAGCTGCTAACAACGTGTATAATTCATTGCTAGTTCTAGCTTACTTACGAAAGTCCTCGCGGACTTTCTATATGTGATTTATTTGTTAAATTTAGTGCTTAAACACGCAACGAAATCATACACAATTCCGTTACCACCAATTTGAGAAAATGACGAAACTGAAATTCATATATCTTATTTTTATTCCACTAATTTTAGGCTGTGAAACCGAGAAAAAAAGCACCCAAAATAATCTAATCGGAGAATGGAGTAAAATTGAAAAAATTGATGACAATGATTATTCACAACCACCAGGTTTTAATAGACCTTTTGGTATTGGGTTTACAGAAGATAAAATCGAACTATTTAATGGATTTAAAAGATACGACCAAGATTCGATTACAAAAAAAAGGCAACTGAATTACAAAGGAACGTTTACTGACTATAAAGTTAAAAACGATAGTATTTTTATCTTAAATCCATTTAATAGAAATTGGGAGTTTAAATGGAAAATTAAGAAACAATTAACTGACACTTTAATTCTTACAAAAAATGACACAACTTTCATTAAACTTCAAAGAATAAAAGAGAAAAAAAGCAACTCATTTGACCAAATTATATTCTCAAGTTCTGGTTGTTATGGTTCTTGCCCAATAATCGACATTTCAATAAATAATAATAACAAAATATATTTTCAGGGAGAAGGCTATGTAAAACCATTAGGGTTTTATGAATCCTTAATTGATAGTATTAAAACTGATTACATATTTTCAAAGTTTGCGAAAGCAAATATCGACAGTTTAAAAAGTGATTATGCAGTTGGACATACAGATGATGAAAGTATTACAACAACATTTGTGAAAGATGGACAAATAATCAAGACGATTCACGATTATGGGAAAGCAGGTCCAAAAGAATTAATTTGGGCCTATGTTCCTATTCAAAGTTTATACACACAAATTGAACTTGATAGTTTAGCAAATGACGAACCATTTTATCCAAAACTACATTACTACACTTTCAAAAAAGATTCAAAGATATTACGATTAGAAAAATCAGAAAGCTTCTTTTTATGGACAGAAATAAAAGACTCTAAAATAGTTAACACAAAATTTAATTCTAAATATAATATTGGCTTTAGAGGTAATTATACATATTGGGGAGCTGACCCAAACGAAAAAAGAAAACACCAATATGAATTGGATAAAATTGAATCTGATGGGAAATTATTTAAGTTTTCATTCAAAGACCAAAAGTCAGTAACATATGATTTAGGATACAACTTTATCGAAAGGAATTTTAAAGAATCTGATTTTAAGAAAAAAACGAAATACGATTAAAAAACTGGTGGTAACACCGTATATAATTTATTGCTAGTTCTAGCCTACTTACGAAAATCCTCGCGGATTTTCTATTCGGTTTTTATTTGCTAAATTAGGTGCTTAAACCACCCAACAAACCATATACAAACACGTTAGCTTTAATGCTGAAGC
>NZ_BCBW01000002.1:0-85150 GCF_001315805.1 Olleya sp. ITB9 | reverse complement strand
ACGTGTATAATTCATTGCTAGTAATCGCCTACTTACGAAAATCCTCGCGGATTTTCTATTCGGTTTGTATTTGCTAAATTAGTTGCTGAAACACGCAACGAAATCATACATAAACACGTTGACTGTAATTAAAATGAACCAAAAACAAGTCAATAGAATAATTAAACTGTTAAAAGGAAAAGACATTTCTTTTGATAGTGGGTTAACGAATATTGAAATAGAAAAGATTAACCGTGATTTTGGAATCATTTTTCCAAGTGATTTAAAGTTACTTCTTCAAACCGAACTTCCTGTAAGTTCTGGTTTCGTTCATTGGAGATATGGAATAAATAGTGAAAAAGGAAAACAAGAAATTGAAAATAGATTGAATTGGCCATTAGAGGGTATGCTTTTTGACATTAAGAATAATTCCTTTTGGTTGGATAAATGGGGAATTAAACCCTCTGATTATAAAGAACAAAAGAAAATAGCCATAAATGAGTTAGCTAAACAACCGAAATTAATTCCGATTTATTCTCATAGATATTTAGCCAGCGAACCAAATGAAATAACCAACCCAATTTTTTCCGTACATCAAATGGACATTATTTATTACGGAAACGACTTGATGGACTATTTTTCAAATGAATTTAATATTGAATTACCGATATCCTTCGGGAAAATTAAAGAACCTAAACGGATTCGGTTTTGGAGTGATATAGTTGATTTGAATAACTAAAATAACTACAGACAACACGGTTATAAAACATAGCTAATTAAGTGCTTAACCGAGAGGTTTGTGCTTATTTGTAAAGACCGCCAAATTTTTAAATTTGGCTTTTAAAATAAAAAAAGTAAAAACAAAACATAAAAATTCGGCTCAGTGTTAATCCGAAAAGTTAGTGTCTTTTTGCACGCTACGAGCCATATACAAAACCGTTGGCAACAAGCTGAAAAATTCGTTACACGAAGAAAGATATGGATTGAATTTGATAATTTAGTATCTTTGATAAAAAGAAACTCGAAATGAATCTAGAAGCTCGAAAAATAGAATTTATTCAAGAATTCCTAAAACTTCAAAGCGAGGAAGCAATTTCCAAGCTTGAGAAAATATTGAAAAAGGAAAAAGACACTTCTGACGAAAGGCTTCTTAAGCCTATGACCATTGATGAGTTAAACAATCGAATTGACAAATCAGAATCGGATTTCAAAAACAATCGCTTTAAATCAAGTTCTGAACTTTTAGCCAAATACCAATAATGAATTTTAAAATTATTTGGTCAGACTTTTCGGAAACTCAACTTGACGAAATTTATGAATATTACGAAAAGAAAGTAAGTTTAAAAGTTGCTACTAAAATTGTAACTGGAATAATTAAAGAATCGGAAAAATTAATCAAAGCATCCTTTATTGGACAAGAAGAAGAATTACTTAAAGATAGAGAAATTCAATATCGTTATTTGGTTTTCAAAAACTACAAAGTCATATATTCGTTTGATGAACAAAACGGATTTATAAAAATTGCTGATATTTTTGATACTCGCCAAAATCCACCGAAAATGAAACGAACAAAATAAAGCCTGATTGCCAACAACGTGTAAAATTAATTGCTAGTTCTAGCCTACTTACGAATAATTCTATTCGGTTTTTATTTGCTAAATTAGTTGCTTAAACACGCCACTAACCATACACAAACACGTTACTAATAATTATGAAAAACATTACTGCATTTATTACACTAATATTACTTTCCCAAAGTTCGTTTTCTCAAATTTATGATTGTTCAGAATGTGATTCAAAAATATATTTAAAAACAGATATTAGTCATTTATCATTATTGGAACTAAAAATTCTAAGAAATGAAATTTTCGCAAGACATCAATATATTTTTAAAGATGAACGATTAGGAGATTACTATTCCGAAAAATATGATTGGTATAAACCTGATTATAAATCAAAAAAAACAATTGTATTAAACAAAATAGAAAAGGAAAATATTAATCTTTTTTTGGGCAAAGAAAAAGAAAAAATAATCTTAAAAGAGACTATAATTAAGAATTTAAAATCATTCAAACAAGCCCTACTAAATGATGATACGAATTCAGTCAACTCAAGGATAAGCAATTATTTTACTGAAAGCGGATATGGAGATTTGAGTTCTACAAGGAGAGAATTAAAAGGAATCCTTAGTATAATAAACATTGATGGAATACATTGGTATAATGAAAGTGGCTTATTCAAGGTAACGACAGATGATGGTCATTTTTTAAACGAAACCTCCATCAAAATAAGTGGAAATAAAATTGTAATGACCTATGCTGATATTGGTTACTCAGAGTTACTCACAGACGAAACAGCATTTAGTTTTGGAAGTAACTTTTATTCGGAGAATGAGTATCAATCTTGGTATACATTTGAAATTCGAAATAATGAATTAATTCTAGTAGAACATCAAGCAGCAGGATAAAAAAACTATTGGTAACAATGTATAAAAAACATAGGGCTTTTGTTATAAACCGAAAGGTCTGTGCATATTAACAAAGTCCGCTAAATATAAAATTTGGCGTTTATAGAAGAAAAGATAAAAGCAAAATATTTATATTTAGCTAAGTAATACATCGAAACGAAAGTGCTTATCAACTGCCCTATGTTTCCTATACTTAACGTTACCAGCAATAACCACAAAATGAAAAAACAACAGTTGATTATCGGAATTATAGTTGGTTACATGCTAAAAGTGATGAAGGCGCATAAAAAAGAAATAAAATTCAAACAAGAGTTTGCTAGCATCAGACATGGTAATTATCCGGAATTTATCGCATTAGTTAAAGGTTCTATACCGGAAATGGTTGTTTACAAAAGTGGAGATATTGAAGTTAACCCTAATCCCAAAAAAGATAATTTTGATTTTATTGGATTGGTTATGGCTGGACCATCCATGAAAGTGTTTTATGAAAAATGTATTGCGGAATATGGTGTTTTTCTTGATAACGAAATTTCAGATATAATATATTACCAATTAGCAATTTATGAAATCACTATACGCATTCATGCTAATAAATTTAAAACTCTAGAAAAAAGCGAAACTTTTCAGACGATTATTGATAATCTAGGAAAACATTTAGCCTTAAATGAGGAAAATATTACAACTCTTCAAAAGGGACGAAAATTATTGAATATGGTTAAACACGGACGAAAAAAGAATTACTCATGGATAGAAGGTATAATAGACTTTGAAAAGGCTTTTCAACTTATAGAAGAAAAGAACATTACGTTGGAATAAAAAACTGCTGGTAACAAAGTACTGTGGTAAAAACAAGTAAAAACGGATTAATTTTTCAATAAAACACTTCTGTAATTATTATCATAACTTAGTCCTGATTTTGCTATTGGAAAAGTCTGTTTTAATAGCTTATTACAAACCGCTATTAATGCTAATTTTTTGCTCTTCCCTTTGACAACTAACCAACTGTAAATAACTTTGCAAAAATTCTTCTGTTACAAACACTAAAACTTCACATAAACAATAAAATTAATCCCCTTCAAAAACAAAAAAACAAGGGATAATTCTAGTCTATTTTAACACAAAACTAAGTATTGTCACAAATACCTGACAATCATATTATTAACACGTATTTCAAAATAGGTTATAGCGTGGTTATAGCATGGTTATACCATACTTATAACATGCTTATAGCGTAGTTTAAAGCAGTCAGTATATACTAATCCTAATAAACAACCTACCTGTTTAAGTATATAGCATTAAGGCTTGTGTAATGTAGTGGCCTACACCTAGCCTATCAACCAATATCCTCGTGGGTTTTCTATCTGTAATGTCCTTGCTAATTGTAATACATAGACCACGCAACAAAATCAAACACAAAACCGTGAAGCACATGCTTTCTAAATAAAAAAAATATTATTTCAGAATACTCTAATTATAGACGTTTAATAGTATAAATTTAATGTGTAATTGTAATTAACTTATGTCGTTAGGTTAAGATATTATTCATTCAAAAAGAAGCATATTTGTTAGGCGTCATAAACAAGCAAAAAATGAAAAACAAAATACTTTTAATCTTTATACTCGTTACAAGTATAATTTCTGTTAAAGCACAACAAACAACCACAAAAAAGATAGAGCATCCCAAATACGGTAAAGCTATTCTTGAAACCTATTTTGATCAAGATAACAACCCAAAGCAAAAAGTCATCTATACAAAAGACACTTTGCTAACCAATGGAAATAAAGAAGTTGGAGAAATCATCCTATATTATACAAAGGGAACAGTAAGTGCAAAAGGTAATTTTTCTACATCAAATAAAAGTTCCTACTTTGGATCGTCCAGAAAAAGACAAGGTAAATGGCTGTATTATGATAAGCAAGGTAATTTAGAGAAAACACTATTTTACAAAGAAGATAAAATAGATAGCTTATATACCACGCAAACGGAAATGTTTCCAGTATCACAAACTATGTAGATGGAAAGATAAATGGAAACTCTAAAACTTATTTTGCGAATAAAAAATTACACAGGGTTTTACAGTACAAAAACGGAAAAATATATAACGTACTAGAGTTTTACAATAGTAAAGGCACCCAAATAGAATATGGAACTTTCAAAGAAAGTAATGGAACTTTAGATATATACGACCTAGAAACCGGAAAAATATCAAAAACGTACACTTATGAAGATGGTATACCTCACAATATTGAAACCAAAGACATACCATCTACAAAAGGTACTATCAATCAAAAAACTTACAAGACAAATAATGGAAAGATTATAAAAGTGGTTAGAACACTAAATAAGCAGCTTGAAGGGTTACAAGAAAAATTTGATTATAAAGGAATTTTAAAAGACGCCAATTACTTCTCTGATGGAAAAAAACACGGTACACATACTAGATATAATGATGATGGTACTATATTTTGGCAAGACACTTATGTAAATAATAAAAAAACAGGACCTTTTATACATACTGCTGAGGACTCTGAAGCTGAAGGTAACAGATATAGCGGTAAAAAAAAATGATAACATGGTTCTTCACTCAGGGTTTTATGATGAAGATGAGAAAATAACAGGTCGCTTTACAAGTTATACACAAAAAGATAATATTGTAATTGCAACCGGACAATATAAAGAAAACTATAAAACAGGCGTTTGGAAGTTTTATAATGAAAAAGAAGAACTTATTAAAGAGGTGAAATACGGTAATGACTAAATAGAAAAGTAATACATTAGCTTAACTTTTAACATATTATCAATAGCGTATTAACTACAATGAAAAAAGTAATAATCCACACCTTCTTAATACTTCTTGTGTTGGCTTGTAAAAACAATCAAATTAACAAAGAGAAATTACTGACTTCTAAAATTGAAACCAGTTTTTATAAAAAGAAAAAGAATGATCATTATCCCTCTAAAAGAAAAAGTTTAAAACAATGTTTTTCAAAACAAATTAGAGTGTATTTAGACGATCCTGATACATCAGGTACAAATATTCGTAAAAAACCAAATGGTGAAGTAATTACTAAATTAATAGTAGATAATTTAAATCATGATTATATCATAACAGTCACAGAGGCTAAAAATGGCTGGTTTAAAATTAAAAACCCAATAATAGGAATGGAGAATGACGTTATAATACCTAATAATGAAGGTTGGATTCATGGGTCTGTAATAGCAGTTGATACTAGAAATTATTCTGGACAGCATATAAATATTCTAGACAAGCCTATAGACGGTAAAATTGTGACGATTATTAAAGAAGAAACTATTCAACTTAAACTAAAAGAGCTTTGTGGAGATTGGGTTAAAATTGAATATAATAACACCATTGGGTGGATAGAAAGTAAATGGTTATGTGGTAACCCGCTAACCAATTGTTCATAATCCCCTTTTTATTAATTTTGTTTTTCAACTAAATGCGACTTAGTAATGAAACTATCAATAAAACTAATTACATCTATACTTTTAGGGCTACTTGTTTTAACAAACTGTAATAACAATACAAAGACTACTTTTAAACTTAAGGAAGGAGATATACTGTTTCAAAACACAGGATCAGACAAGATTGATAATGCTATAAAAGACGTTACTGCAACTGCTGCTGCCAAAAACTATTCGCATGTTGGTATAGCAATGCAAAAAAATAACAAATGGTTTGTTCTAGAAGCAATACCAAAACAAGGCGTTTGTATAACACCAATAGCTAAATTTTTAGAAAGAAATAAAAACAAATTCAATAAATCTCAAACCACAGTAGCTAGACTAGACAATTATTACAAACCATATCTAAAAAAAGCAATAGATTATGGTATTGCCAGAGTTAACACACCTTATGACGATATTTTTTTATGGGATGACACATCCTATTATTGCTCAGAGCTAGTATATAAAATGTTTTCAACGCAAAACCTACCCAAAGACTCTATTCCGTTTCTTACACACCCAATGACCTTTAACGATAGTTCTGGTCAACCTTTAACAAGTTGGGTAGAATATTACAACGCACGTAACCAACCAATTCCAGAAGGTATTAAAGGCACAAACCCTAATTTAATGGCTAGCAGTACTCACATTACATTTGTACATGATTATGAAAACGAGTAAACCTCAAGAATATACCTTGCTTAAAAATATTTTCTTTATCCAAAACTGAATTAATAACACCTGTTTATACAGAAATGGAAGGTCTAATTTATTAAACTAAATAAAATAGGTTACATATCCAAAACCAAACTACTAATTCTTATCCTCCAGAAGTGGTACAAATCTAAACTCACCAAATTCAGTTTTTTCAAAATCAGTTTGACCGGTTCTAACAAAAAGGGTCATGATTTGCACATCGTCTCCTACAGGTATTACCAAACGACCTCCAATAGCCAACTGTGCTAATAAAGCATTGGGTACAAATGGCGCACCAGCAGTAACTATTATACTTTTAAAAGGCGCTTCTTCTCTCAATCCTTTATAACCATCTCCAAAAATTAAACTTTTAGGTCGGTAACCTAACTTAGGTAAAAATCTGCTAGTAATTTTAAATAATTCTTGTTGTCTTTCAATACTATAAACTCTAGCGCCAAGCTCGCATAATACAGCAGTTTGATAGCCACTACCTGTACCAATTTCTAGCACTTTATCACCTCGTTCAACTTGCATCAATTCGGTTTGAAAAGCAACAGTATAAGGTTGTGATATGGTTTGGTCTGCTGCAATAGGAAACGCTTTGTCTTGATACGCATGATCCAAAAAACTAGAATCCATAAATAAATGTCTTGGTATCTTGCCAATAGCAGATAAAACAGCACTATTAGTTATTCCTTTGTTTTTCAAAACAGCAACAAGTTGCTGACGTAAGCCTTTATGTTTAAAAGTATCTTTCAATGGTAGCAGTTAGTTTAGAGCATAAAATTACTTCAAAAATTTAAAGCTGAAAAGGATTTTCTTTCAATTTATATTTTTGTTCAATTAGGTATATATAAATAGTAATTTCATATAAAATACTGTTCAAAAAAACTTATTTTTGTTGAAAACGTAATAACTTATGCTTAAAGCTGGTGTATTAGGTGCTGGTCACCTAGGAAAAATTCATCTTAGATTATTAAACCAATCAGAAAAATTTGATTTAGTAGGGTTTTATGACGCAAATCCTGATAATGCTAAACAGGTTGAAGCCGAATTTGGTTACAAATACTTTGATACAATTGAAGGATTAATTGAAGCGGTAGACGTGGTTGACATTGTCACGCCTACTCTATCACATTATGATTGTGCTAAACAAGCCATTGCTAAAGGCAAACATATTTTTGTCGAAAAACCTATTACAAATACTGTACAAGAAGCTGAGGCCTTAAGAGCTTTAGTTGCCGAATATGGCGTGAAAGGTCAAGTTGGTCATGTCGAGCGTTTTAATCCTGCATTTACTGCAGTTAAAGACCAATTAGACAGTCCAATGTTTATAGAAGCACATCGTCTAGCCGAGTTTAATCCTCGTGGTACTGATGTACCTGTGGTGTTAGACTTAATGATTCATGACATTGACGTTATTTTAAGTGTTGTGCAGTCTAAAGTAAAAAATGTATCTGCAAGCGGTGTTTCAGTCATCAGTGACACACCTGATATTGCTAATGCACGTATCGAGTTTGTAAACGGTTGTGTAGCTAATTTAACTGCCAGCAGAATATCACTTAAAAACATGCGTAAAACACGTTTTTTTCAACGTGACGCCTATATTTCTGTAGACTTTTTAGAGAAAAAATGTGAGGTTGTAAAAATGAAAGATGCTCCAGAATCTCCTGGAGATTTTGATATGGTTTTACAGAATGCCGAAGGTGTTAAAAAACAAATCTATTTTGATAATCCTGACGTCTCTGCTAACAATGCCATTTTAGACGAACTTGAAACCTTTGCTGATGCTATAAACAACAACACAACACCAATAGTAACATTACATGATGGTACTGAAGCGTTACGTGTAGCAACCATGATTATCGATCAGTTTTAATATATGAGGTACGTTATATTATTTTTACTGTTAAGTGTATTAGTATCCTGTAAAAGGGATATTAAACAAAAAGAAATAACAGCAAGTAATTATACATTATCTGTACAAAAAGCGTCTATTAACCATGATCATTTTACCAATAAAACTTCGGTAGAACCATTTAGCATACATGCTAAAAACATCAAATTTAATGAGCTTGTTAGTACTATTTTTAAAGACGAAACGATAACGGTTCACTTTGATAATCAAGATTTATATAATCTACCACTTCAAGTGTCTTTAACAATAGAGAATAATACTAAAGTGGTCCAAAAAGAAATCTTAGACCAAATAGTTAAACAATTATCTCTTAAAAGCAGTTTAAAAAATCAAGATTTTTTCGAGCTAGCTATTACAGACTCGACTAAGTTGTACAAACATTATGCAAATAACAAACAAACAAGAGTCTACAAATCAAAAGATTCTATATCGCTACAGCACGTCTCGTTAGTCAAATTTTCAAAACTAATAAAAGAAAGATTTGACATCAATTGTTACAGTACAAATAACAGAGCTGTAATAAATTATGATACAAAAATTAAAGACTTAGTAACTTTTAAAGCAAATTTAAAAGAACAATTAGGTTTAACATTTATAAAACAACAACAACTCACTTATGTTATAAGTGAATAACAAAACATAATTAAAATGAAAAACATAGCAGTTATAGGTGCAGGAACAATGGGTAATGGTATTGCACACACATTTGCACAATCAGGATTTAAAGTACAATTAATAGATATTAGCGAAGCTTCATTAAAAAAAGGAATGGATACCATAGCTAAAAACTTAGATCGTATGGTTGCTAAACAAAAAATTACTGAAGCCGATAAAAACACTACGCTTGATAACATAACGACTTTTACTAGTATTGAAACTGGAGTTAAAGACGTCAACTTAGTCGTTGAAGCTGCTACCGAAAATATTGATTTAAAATTAAAAATATTCAAACAATTAGATGAGGCTTGTAGTCAAGACACAATTTTAGCGACCAATACCTCTTCTATTTCAATCACACAAATTGGAGCTGCAACTTCAAGACCAGAGAAGGTAATTGGTATGCATTTTATGAATCCTGTACCAATCATGAAATTAGTAGAGATTATTCGTGGTTATAACACTAGTGATGATGTAACAAACACCATCATGGAATTGTCTAAAACTTTAGGTAAAACACCAACTGAAGTTAATGATTATCCAGGTTTTGTGGCAAACCGTATTTTAATGCCTATGATTAATGAGTCTATTGAAACGTTATACAATGGTGTTGCTGGAGTATCAGAAATTGATACTGTCATGAAGTTAGGTATGGCACATCCAATGGGTCCATTACAATTAGCAGATTTTATTGGTTTAGACGTTTGTTTATCAATATTAAATGTTATGTACGACGGATTTAAAAACCCTAAATATGCACCTTGTCCATTATTAGTAAATATGGTACAAGCAGGAAAACTAGGTGTAAAATCTGGCGAAGGGTTTTATGATTATTCTGAAAGTAGAAAAGCAGAACACGTTTCTAAACAGTTTATATAACACTTAAAAAAGGCATAAGAGATATATTATCTTATGCCTTTTTTTAATACTATTCATTTTTCATATATTATACATATGACTAAAATTTTACCTTTTAAAGCTGTAAGACCAACTAGAGACAAAGTAAGTTTAGTGGCTTCAAGATCGTACCAAAGCTATACACAAGCCGAAAGAGAAGCACGTTTGGATTATAACCCGTTTTCATTTTTGCACATTGTAAATCCTGGTTACAAATACGATAAAGAAATCTCTGGTGAAGCACGATACAATTTAGTTAAAAACAGGTATTTAGAGTTTAAAGAAGACGGAATTTTTAAACAAGACACCAAACCGTGTTTTTATATTTACAAAATAGTAGACAGAGATCATCAAGTGTTTAATGGTATTGTAGCTGCAGCAAGTGTAGAAGATTATACAAATAATATTATTAAAAAACATGAGGATACAATTGCGGCTCGCGAAATTGTTTTTAAAGACTACCTTAAAACCGTAGGTTTTAATGCAGAACCTGTACTACTTACCTATCCTGATAATAGCACTATTAAAACTATTATTAATGAAAAACAAAAAGAACGTGCAGAGTTTGAATTTACAACAACTTACAGAGACACACATTTGTTATGGCTAATAGATAAAGAAGAAGATATTAATGCAATAGCTGAAACTTTTAACCAAACCAAAACGCTTTACATAGCAGATGGACACCACAGATCATCATCTTCAAAACTGTTATGTGAAGACTTAAAAACGGATAACAAAGCACATACAGGAGAAGAGAGTTATAACTTTTTTATGAGTTATTTAATTTCTGAATCCGAGTTACGTATTCATGAATTTAACCGTTTGGTTAAAGACTTAAACGGATTAACAAAAGAAGAGTTTTTAATACAACTTGACACCATGTATCGTATTGAAAATAGAGGTATCACTCCTTATCAACCCTCAAAAGCACATCATTTTAGCATGTATTTGGATGGCGAATTTTACTCGTTGTATTTAAGAAAAACTAATTATCAATTTAACACTTCTTTGGATCAATTAGATGCACAATTATTGTTTAAAACAATACTTGAACCAATCCTTGGTATTACAGATTTGCGTAATGATGATCGCATACATTACCTTAGCGGAAAAAAGGACATTGTAAACTTAAAAAGTAAAGTAGATAGCAAAGCTTATACTGTAGGTTTTGGTATGATTCCTGCAACTATTACGCAAATGAAACAAATTGCAGACGATGGACTTACAATGCCTCCTAAAAGCACATATATTGAACCAAAAATTAGAAGTGGTGTCACTATTTATGAGTTTTAAACAAGTAACTTGTCAGTTATAGCAAATCCAAGAATTTAAACACAATCTTAATGTCAATTAAAAATAACCTAAATCAAATACAAGAAACACTACCAGATCATGTGACGTTGGTTGCTGTTTCTAAAACAAAACCTGTAAGTGATTTAATGGAGGCCTATGATGCTGGACAACGCATTTTTGGAGAAAATAAAATCCAAGAAATGGCAGATAAATATCAAGAAATGCCAAAAAATATTAAATGGCATATGATAGGTCACGTACAAACAAATAAAGTCAAGTATATGGCTGAGTTTGTAGATTTAATTCATGGTGTAGACAGCTTTAAACTTTTAAAAGAAATTAATAAACAAGCTAAAAAATACGATAGAAATATTAATTGTTTATTACAAATTAAAATAGCTTCAGAAGATTCTAAATTTGGAATGACACAAAAAGAGGCTTTAGCATTACTTGAATCTGAACCGTTTTCAGAATTAACAAATATTAAACTAACAGGTGTCATGGGAATGGCTACTTTTACTGATAATCAAGAGCAAATTAAACAAGAGTTTAATACATTAAAAACAGCTTTTGACAATCTTAAAGCTATACAAACTAATAATTGCCAACTAGAAACTATTAGTATGGGAATGAGTGGTGATTATCTTTTAGCAATAGATTGCGGAAGTACAATGGTTCGCGTTGGAAGTAGTATATTTGGTAAAAGAAATTATAATTAAAATCAACTCTTTATTTACACAATAGTAGACATAGAAACCACAGGTGGTAAATTTAATGAAGAAGGCATTACAGAAATTGCTATATATAAATATGATGGTCATGAAGTTGTAGATCAATTTATAAGCCTTGTTAATCCTGAACGTGACATACAACCCTTTGTCGTTAATCTTACTGGTATTAATAGTAAAATGTTACGTAATGCTCCAAAGTTTTATGAGGTCGCAAAACGTATTGTAGAAATTACCGAAGACACCATTTTGGTAGCTCATAATGCACAATTTGATTATCGTATTTTAAAAACAGAATTTAAACGTCTAGGTTTTAAATACGAACGTCAAACGTTATGCACTGTGGAGTTGTCTAAAGATTTAATTCCTGATATGCCAAGTTATAGCTTAGGTAAATTAGTGAGATCTTTGGGTATACCAGTAACAGATAGACATCGTGCATCTGGTGATGCTTTAGCTACTGTTAAACTATTCAAATTACTACTTAACAAAGACACTAAAAAAACTATTATAAAGGATTCGATTAGAAAAGAACCTAAACGTCAAATGGAACCTCGTTTGATAGATATAATAGATGGTTTACCTTCTAAAACAGGTGTATATTACATGCACAAATCTGATGGAGATATTATTTACATTGGTAAAAGTAAAAACATAAAAAACAGAGTAAACCAACATTTTACTGGTCACACACCTAAATCTAAAAAAATACAAGCTCAGGTTACTAATGTGACTTATGAAGCTACCGGAAGCGAACTTGTTGCGCTTTTAAAAGAAAGTGAAGAAATTAAACTAAACAAACCAATCTTAAACAGAGCCTTGCGTAAAAGTAAATTTACACATGCTTTATATAGTTTTACAGATCATAATGGTTACATCAACTTAACCATTGATAAAGCTGATGGACGTAAACCACATATTACTACATTTAATACACGACAAAGTGGTCGTCATTTTCTAGAAAAAATGGTCGAACAATTTAACTTATGTCAAAAATTAAGTGGTTTGTATAAAACAAATACAAGTTGTTTTCAATATGAAGTAAAAAATTGTGAAGGTGCTTGTATACAAAAAGAATCTCCTGAAAATTATAACAAACGTGTCCAACAACTCATTGACAAATACAGTTATAAAAACAAAAACATGATAATTGTGGATCAAGGTCGTGAGGTAGATGAGAGAAGTGCTATTTTAATCCAAAACGGAATTTTTAAAGGCTTTGGCTTTTATAATTTAAATCATCAAATTAATAATCCAGAAATATTAGAATCTATTATCACACCAATGGAAAATAATAGAGACCAACAGCATATAATACAAAGTTATATGCGTAAAAATAAGCGACTAAAAATTATCGAATTATAATGAAAAAAATCCTATTGCTATTATGTCTTTCAATTTCAATTCAACTTACTGCCCAAAATAAATTTAACTCCAAAAGCTTCTCTATTAACATTAATGATCTAAAAATTAACTCTTATAGTAAAGACTCTACTGCTAATGCATTAGTCATTTATGAATATGGGAATAGTTATTTTGATGATGAAACTTTTAACCTAAAAACAGAAATTAAACGTAAGATTAAGATTTTTAATAAATCTGAAAGTGATTATACCACAAAAGAAATTGGCATTTATATTAGTGATAATAGGGCAAAAAAAACTAAAATTGAAAACCTTAAAGCTTCAACTTACAACTTGGTAGATGGAAACATAATAGAAACTAAACTATCTGAAGATCAGATTTTTGAAGTAAAAGAAGACAAAAACCATTCTACATTAAAATTTACACTTCCAAATCTACAAGATGGTTCTGTAATAACTTACAGTTATACAATAGATACACCTTTTATTTATAAATATCATAATTGGGCTTTTCAAGAAGACATACCAGTATTATACAGTGAATATAATACTAGTATTTTTGGAAACTACAACTATAATCTAATTCTTGTAGGAGAAAAAAAATTAGATATAAACGAATCATTTGTAAAGAAAAATTGTTTTAAATCTCAGGGTATTACAACTGCTAGCTGCTTAATATCTAAATATGTTATGACTGACATTCCTGCTTTTAAGGAAGAAGATTACATGACCTCAAAGAATAATTACATTTCGAAACTAAAGTATGAATTAAAGGAAATACACCAACTTGATGGAACTGTTGACAAAATAACTAAAACCTGGAAGGATACTGATAAAGAATGGAAAACAAATAATGATTTTGGCAGACAAATACTTAAAACTAATTTAGGTAAAGATTTACTTAGCGATGATATCAAATCTATTTCAGCCCCTCTAGAAAAAGCAAAAGCTATATACAGTTACGTTCAAGGTAATTATGTTTGGAATGATAAGTATAGAATCTTTTCTGATGTCTCTTTAAAAAACTTAATAAAAAATAAAACCGGTAATGTTTCAGAGATAAATATTTTATTAAATACTTTATTAAACCAAAATAATATTAAATCTAAACCAGTAATTTTATCAACCAGAAGTAATGGTTTTATTACAAAATTGATCCCTATTCAATACGATTATAATTATATGGTTGTTGAAGCAAATGTTAATGGTAAATCCTATTTATTAGACGCAACTAGTCCTTATTTAAGTTTTGGCATGATTCCTTTTAAATGTTTAAATAGTTACGGAAGACGTATAGATTTTAAAAATGGTAGTGACTGGGTAGATATAAAACCAGGTATTAAAACAAGTTCTCAACATCTTATTAAATTAAAAATAGATCAAGAAAAAGATCAGTTACTTGGCTCAATAAAATCAAAATATTTTGGCTATCATGCGTATCCTAAAAGAAAAAAATACTTCTCTAACTCTAATTACTTAAAAAATTTAAAGGATAAATATCAAAACTTCGTTATTGATAGCTTTAATGTTGCTACAACCTCTAAATCTGAAAATACTTTTAATGAAAGCTTTAATTTTATACAACCAGAATTAAATACTATTGATGGCAAAATATATTTGGATCCATTTGTAATTAAGCATCTTAAAAAAAATCCATTTAATTTACAAGAAAGAACTTATCCTGTTGATTTTGGATATAAAGACAGCTTTATTTATGCTTTTGAAATAGACTTAGAGGGTAAATACAACGTGATTGAAAAACCAAAAGATATCACTGTTAAACTTCCTAACAATGAAGCAAGTTGCGTATTTATTTCAAACGTTTTAAATGATAAACTAATTCTTTCTTTTAGAGTCTTGTTTAACAAATCTATATACCAACCTAATCAGTATGAATCCTTAAAAAAATTAATGAACTACGTTGTGGATGTACAAACTAAAACTCTAATTGTATTAGAAAAAAAATAACTTGTCATAATTTAGTATTTTTACCCCATGAATACAGCTAATCAAACTAAGACCTGGAAAGAAAAACTTCATGAAATTATTTATGAGGCAGACACGCCTTCGGGAAAATTATTTGACGTTGTATTACTTGTATTAATTTTAGCAAGTATTGTATTAGTAATGCTAGAGAGTGTCAAAAATATTGACGCTAAATACCATAATGCACTGTATATAGGAGAATGGATAATCACTATTTTTTTTAGTATTGAATATATTTTACGAATTATAACCGTTAAAAAACCCTTCAAATATATTTTTAGCTTTTATGGCATTTTAGATCTATTATCCACAATACCAATGTATATATCTTTTGTTTTTGCTGGATCACATGCTTTAGTTACTTTAAGAGCTTTACGACTATTACGTGTCTTCAGGATTTTAAAATTAGCTAGATATTTAGGTGCTTCAAACCAATTAAGGGACTCTATAATAGCTAGTCGCGTTAAAATATTAGTCTTTCTATTTGCTGTATTAGTTTCTTCTGTAATTTTCGGGACTATTATGTACCTTGTAGAAGGTGAAGAAAATGGCTTTACTAACATCCCTAAAAGTGTATATTGGTGTATTGTAACCCTTACAACTGTTGGTTTTGGTGATATAGCACCACAAACAGCTTTAGGTCAATTTATAACTACAATAATCATGATTTTAGGATATGGTATTATAGCAGTTCCAACAGGAATTGTGTCTGCTGAGTATTCTAGAAATATGAAAAAATCTGATGATGAAAAGTTAAAAACTACTGAACCAAAAATTAACTTAAACACACAACGTTGTTCTAATTGTCATGAAAACAACCATGATGATGATGCTTATTTTTGTAAAGTCTGCGGAAACAACTTACATTAAATCTATCTAAGACCTTTTAAAAGTGAAACACACTAACAAGTATTTAATATCTATTGTTGGACCAACTGCTATTGGTAAAACTGCACTTAGCATTAAATTAGCTAATTATTTTAATACTGAAATAGTTTCAGCAGATTCAAGACAATTTTTTAAAGAAATGAGTATTGGTACTGCTGCTCCTACAACTCAAGAGCTAGCTGCTGCTAAGCACCATTTTATACACAACAGATCAATTACTGAAGATTACAATGTTGGAACTTTTGAAAAAGAAGCTATAAGCTGCATACAAAACCTTCATCAAACAAATGACATTGTAATTATGGTAGGTGGTTCAGGTTTGTATGTCGATGCTGTTATAAAAGGTTTAGACTATTTTCCTGAAGTAGATAAAACTATAAGAATACAATTAAATACTCAATTAGAAACAGAAGGACTTGAGATACTTCAACTTAAACTAAAAACCTTAGACCCAATAGCCTATAATACCATAGCTGTAGACAATCCACAACGTGTGATTAGAGCTTTAGAAATCTGCATTGGTAGTGGTCAACCTTATTCTTCTTTTTTAAATAAATATAAAAACAAACGACCATTTACAAGCATAACCATAGGTTTAGATGCAGATAGAGAAATTATTTACAACCGCATAAACCAACGTGTGGATATTATGATAGATAATGGTTTATTAGATGAAGTAAAAGCATTACTACCTTACAAAAACCTAAATAGCTTAAATACGGTTGGTTACAAAGAAATTTTTAATTATCTGGACAATACATGGACTTTAGACTTTGCTATTTCTGAAATCAAGAAAAATTCTCGTCGTTTTGCTAAAAGACAATTAACATGGTTTAGAAAAAAACAAGATACATTGTGGTTTGATTACCTTACGCCTATTGAAACTATTACTTCTAAAATAGAAACTATTATAAACAAAAAAAATCCAGCTGAATAGCTGGATTTTTTAATATAAATAAACCTTGATTAGGCATCTTGATTTACAACTAATCTAAAACCTTCACCATGAATGTTTAAAATCTCAACATTTGGATCTAATTTTAAATACTTTCTAAGTTTAGCTATATAAACGTCCATACTTCTAGATGTAAAGTAATTATCATCTCTCCATATTTTTGTTAACGCTAACTCTCGTGGCATTAAATCGTTTTCATGTAATGCTAACATACGTAACAATTCGTTTTCTTTAGGTGACAATTTAACTTGCTCTCCTCCATTGTAAGTTAAAAATCTAAGTTTTGAATTTAAATCAAAACCTCCTATTTTAAATTCAAATTGTTTGCTATCTGCAACAGTATCGTTAGCTTTACGTTGCATGATTGCTTTTATTTTCATTAGTAAGACTTCACTATCAAATGGCTTATTTAAATAGTCGTCTGCACCAACTTTATAACCTTTAAGCACGTCTTCCTTCATCGCTTTTGCTGTTAAAAATACGATTGGAATATCTGCGTTTTTCTCTCTAATTTCTTTAGCTAAAGTAAATCCATCTTTATATGGCATCATGACATCTAAAATACATAGATCAAAATCACCACGTTTAAATTTTTCAAAGCCTTCCATACCATTTTTAGCATGAGTAACTTCGTAATCATTCATTGATAAATAATCTTTTAAAACGGTTCCAAAATTTGGATCGTCTTCGACTAATAATATTCTCTTTAATTGTTCTTCCATAATGTTACGAGATTAACGGAAGCTTTATTGTAAAAGTACTTCCTTTTTCTTTTTCACTTTCTACTGATATATGACCATGATGGTCTTCTACGATTCTTTTAACGTAAGCTAAGCCTAAACCATGACCTTTTACGTTGTGTATATTCCCTGTGTGTTCTCTATAAAATTTTTCAAAAACACGTTTTTGAGCGGTTTTACTCATACCACTTCCGTGGTCTTTAATATGTACTAAAATATTGTTTCCTGCTAACTCAGTTGTAACAATAATTTTTGGTGCTTCTGGAGAATACTTGATGGCATTATCCAAAACATTAACTAAAACATTGGTAAAGTGGGTTTCGTTAGCTAATACAGAAGACTTTTCAGCATTGATGTTAGTCTCAATGTGACCTCCTCTATCTTCTACTATTAGCTCCACATGAGTTATTGCGTTTTCTACTAAGTCGTTAAGCTCCAGTGGTTCCTTACTAATATTTAGTTCATTTTTTTCAAGTTTAGATATTCTTAATACATTTTCTACTTGAGCATGCATGCGTTTGTTTTCATCTTTAATCATTCCTAAATAACGTAAAACCTTTTCTTTATCGTCTATTATTTTAGGATTTTTAATCGAGTCTAACGCCAAATTGATTGTTGCTATTGGTGTTTTAAACTCATGCGTCATGTTATTTATAAAATCTGTTTTAATTTGCGAGATTTGACGTTGCCTAATTAATTGGTATAATGCACTTGAATAAGCTATTATAATAATTAATGTAAAAATTATTGACAATGTTAACATGGTTAACACAGATGATAATATAAATTTATTACGTTCCGGAAAATTTACTAAAAGCCTGTAATTGCTACTATCGTTTTTATTGTAAAAAAAAGGAACACTAAATGTAGATGCTTTGTTTTGCGGAAGCTCAAAGTTTTCTGTTTTAACTTTTGTTGCTAAATCATTACTATATATGGCAAACTCATAATCAATATTAATGTCATCCTCTATCAGTTTTAATGCTAAAAGTCTATCAACTTTTTCAACTGTAACACGTTTATGTATTGGTTTTAAGTAAGCTTTATCTTTATATACTGACTCAAAAGCAAGATGAGTTGTCTCATTAACTTTACTTAATTTAGAAAGCATGGTTGATAGGTTTTTACTCCCATCAATCGAGTTATTTTCTACAGTTTCAGTTTCACGTTTTTGTAAAATTCTTCGGACGTTTAAACTATCTAAACCTATGTCAAAGAGCGATGACGACACTTTAAAGTTTTCTTCTAAAATACCGTTTCTGTAAATAATAGTTTCATTGGTTTCTGGACTATCTTCTTTTAAATAAATATTTATTATGGCTGTAGTATCATTAACGTTAATGTTACCAGTACTCAATAAATCATTAAATTTTTGTAAGTAGTCTTCTTTTTCTTCATTCTCAATTGTTTGAGAGACATAACTTAAAGCTTTTTTAACATTAAAGTTAAATTGCTTTTCTGTATTCTCTAGAGAATTATTGATATAATAAGCTTGCACTAAAATAATACCAATTAGAGAGCAGCTCATTAAAATGACCAATACAAGAAAAATCCTTTTATTCATCAGCCAAAATTAAGATTTTAACATTAACAAAACCTTGCTTTTAACCTTACATTAACAAAAACGTTAATTTTTAAGGATTTGTTATTCTTTTTAAGATTTTTTTGTGGACTTTTCCTACCTCAAGCTTTGTTGTTTCTAGGTTTGTGTTATTAATTACAAAATCTGATAATTCGATTTTTTGATTATCCGACCATTGGTTATTCATAATAGCTTCTACTTTTTCTTTAGAAGAACTATCCCGTTTTAACACACGTTTTAACCTCACCTCTTTTGGGGCTACTACAGTAATAATGTAGTCATATTTTTTATAGCTTCCGTTTTCAAAAAGTATAGCAGCTTCGCTAATAACATAAGCTGTACTTTGCTTTTTTACCCAATTTGCAAAATGTTTTGCTACTTTTGGATGTACTATAGCATTCATTTGTTGCAATAAATCTTGGTTACTAAAAATTTGGCTTGCTACAAAAGGTTTGTTTAGTTTATCATCAATATAGGCTTGTTCTCCAAACAGCTTAATTAGTTTTCTTTTAATTATTTTAGAACGATTCATTAGAGCTTTAGCTTCAGTATCTGCTATATATATAGGGACGCCTAATGTTTTAAAAAAATTAGCGACTGTAGTTTTACCACTACCTATACCTCCTGTTAAACCTATAATTTTTGGTGTCATTGCTTTATAATAAACTCAATTTTTTGTTGTAATAATCTTACGTTTTTAACACCTTCAGGTTGTTTTACTATTATTGGTGTTAAAAAAGCATCATCAATAGCCTCTTTATAATCACATATAATTTTAAAATCTGTTGCTGTAATGTTATTAAAATTTTCTAAACTGGTTGCATAACTTATTGAAATCTGTTTAGGAAAATAATTAATACGTTTTCCTTTAGGACTATTTAAAATTTCAATTGGAAGTTGAACTATTCCTTCTGAAAATTTAGAAACTCCTAACTCAAAATTCACTTCTTTAACATTAGTTTTAACTTGGTTACCTAAACTGTCTAAGTTAAGTAGCAGTGCAATATTTACATCTGTTTTAATATCGTTTAATTCTAAAGATTCTGTATTAATAACTTTTACTTTATCAAGTATTGTTTTTGGTCCAATTAATTTTACACTATCAGGTAAAGTTTTAAAGGTTTCTAATGTATTGTAACCTTCTGCAAAATTTACAGTAGTATTAAATTGTACTGGTACATATTTAATATTATTAATATCATACTTAAATAACAAGGTATCAGGGTTGATGCTTATTACCTTTTTTTGTTTGTTAAACTGATTATTGATATTAGAAAAACCTCTAGAAATACTCCATATTAAAGAAGAATCTATTTTTACTACATCTGTCTTAAAATCCACATCTAATTTAGGTGTATTGATAGCGTATCTAAGCCAGTTAAAACCGTAGGTTTCCATAGTAATATTAAGCTTTAATTGGTCTTTGTTTAAAACCACAAAAGTATCGTCTACATTAATTGGATTAACTTCAAACGGAATAGTAGCTGTGTAAGATTTGGATAATTTTGTTAAAATTAATATTGAAAATGATAACACAAAAAATAGTAAAAAAACGTTTAGCTTTCTACTTTTAAACAATCCTAAAATTTTATGTTTAATATTTTGTTTCATTTAATTCTTGAAAAACAAATGTGGAAAAAGTTGCTCTGGTGTTTCTTTTTTTAAAGTTAACATTATTGTTGATTTAAAAAAACCATAACCATAACCTAAAAATTGAATGCATACTGCTAATATAGACTGAACTGCTATAATTATACTTTTTGTTTTAGCTAAAGCTGAAATAAATATCATTATAAAGTATCCTATTACCATATAAATTGGCCAATAAAAATTAAACATAGTCAATATTAAAGCTATTAAAACACTAAAACAAAACACAGTAGGAAACCAATAGGTTATCTTTTTAGTTTGAGGATGCCATTTATTTAATATTGGTCTTACAGAGCCAAATTTATTGACTTGCTTATAGAATTTAGACCAAGAAATACGTCTTTTATGAAACACATAGGCTTCTGGAATTAATTTTGTTCTATAACCTAAATTCCATAATCTAATGGATAAATCTGGATCTTCTCCTGGATGTATGTTTCCAAAACCATTAGTAGCCTTAAAAGCTTGTTTAGACAATCCCATATTAAAACTTCTAGGCTGAAACTTGTCTAAACTTTTTTTATTTCCTCTAATCCCTCCTGTTGTTAATATGGATGTCATACTAAAATCTATAGCTTTTTGAAGATTAGTAAACGATTGATGTGCACCATCTGGACCACCAAAACAATCTACAAAATCTTGTTTTAAACTATTTTCAACTTGAGTTAAATAGTCTTTAGGTAATAAACAATCACTATCTAAAATAATAAAATAATTACCTTTTGCTATTTGCATTCCGTAATTTCTAGAATCTCCTGGACCAGAATTAGGTTTAAAATAGTAGGATATATCTAATGTATCGGAATATTTTTCAACTACATCTTTAGCTGTAATAGAAGAACCGTCTTCTATAATAACAATCTCATAATCAACCACTGTATCTAATTTTGAAAAACTTAATAAAAGCTCTTCTATTTCATTAGGACGATTATAAACTGGGATAATAAAAGAAAAATGTAGTTTCATATCACAAATGTAAGTTAATCATATAAAAAAAGCCACCTATATAGGTGGCTTTTAATGGTATTAAAAATTAAGGTTAGTTCTTAATAATTTTAATTGTTTCGGTAGTATCATTAATAGTTACTTTAACAAAATATGCACCTGAATCTAAATTAGCCATATCTACAGTGCTATTAAAACTGTATGGTGAGTTTCTGTAAACTTCTTGACCTAACATATTATAAACACTAACATTTGAAATCTCTTTTTGAGCTTTTAAGTTTAAACTATTACTAACTGGGTTTGGATAGTAGGTAAATAATGATTCTTTTCTAAAGTCTTCAGTACTTAAACTTAAATCTTGTAAAGTTGCAGTATCTGATGTATTAACATTAATTCTAAAAGAACCTTCAGCATTATCTATAGTTCCACTATTATGAGCTACATTTACCCAATACTGTGTACCTGCAGTTGCAGAAAAAGAATATGATTCACCATCACCTACAAAACCTGAATCAGAGTTTCCAACACAAGTAAACGCTCCACAATCTCCTGATAACACTGTAATTTCTGGATTCCATCCAACTATATTAGATATTGCTACATCAATTGTACCTGCATCAGCAATTTTAAAAGTATACCATACACCATCATTAGCAGATCCACATCCTGTTTCAATAATAAACCCATCATTATTTGTTGCATTTGTTGCATCTTGGGTATCACCATTATTAAACTGTGTAATTGTAATTGCATTTGCACAATCATCATTTATTGGTGGACATAAATTAGTAAAATCACCTAAACTTACATCACATACTGCACTAGATCCATGTTGTAATGTTAATGCTACAGTACTACTATCTGTATAAGGACCAACTGTATACACACCTAAAGTAGTCACTGGTGTTGTAGTTGTACCATCAAATATTGAAGGAGAATCACTACCTAAGTCAGTAACATCTACATCAATATAAAACTCAAAGTTTGCACAATCAGCAACTACCGTTGCTGATCCTGCTGGAGGAGCACAAGTTATATCAACAATATTAACATCCACATCCATAGTTACACCATAACTAGAACTATTACATGGTTCAGTAGCATCTGAATTTGTATAATCAGTTACTATTCGCATTCTATGTATTCCTAAAGTTGCTGTCTCAGACATCATAAATGAAGCATCTAAAATATCTGTACCTGTATCTCCATCTGGAGACACACCTGTGTACATTAATTCTGTAGTATCAAAAACAAAATCGTCGTTGTAATCAATCCAAATATTTGTACCGTATGCATAGTTAGTCATAAATGTAATTACCACATTTGCAGATATACCTTGACCTAAATCAACTGGAGCACCAGTAAAATCTTCATATGAAACATCACCTGCACTGACAAAATCTGTAGTGGCAACTTGTAAATTACCAATACCCGAACCATCAATACTTGAAGGTACAGATTCACAATAACACATAGCAGCAATAGTTGTATAAGTATTTTCAACACAATCAATAGCTGGACCAAATATATTATATGGTGTTAAAGTATAATAATACGTAGTATTTGATGTTTGATTTTCAACTTCATAAGTTACCACGTCTCCTACATTCACATCATCTAGAATATCATTCCCTCCAGATGTTGTTCCTACTGTTAAATTATAACCTTCGGCTTCAGCTACAGCATCCCAAGTCAGTATTGTGCTAAAAATACCACAAGTTGAATTAGGTGTAGCCATTACATTTTCTGCGCAATCTGGATTAGCTGGTAAATTGTATTCTGCTAAACAAAACGACAATGGATTAACATCTGGTGCTCCAAAATCATAAACCTGGATTATAAGATCTTGACCTAGAGTCCAACCTGATAAAACATAATCATCACTAGCAAATGTTGCAGCACAAGTTATTTCATTACCTGTTGAAGCATCACGAATTACAACCCCTGGACTACCTCCTCCATCATTCCAAATTAAAGCATCAGAAGTTGAAGTCCAAGATAAAAATATATCCTGCCCTGTATTTGTTGTGTTACATGTACCGTCTAAACCACTATCTGTATAACCTGAACTAAAATTATAAGAAAACGTATAATTTGAAGTATCACATGTAGAACCTTCTGCGGATGGCGTAAATGCTATTGGGTTTGAGAAATTATCACCTTCTAATGCTGTCAATTTTGCAACACCTAACCTATCAGAAGTGTCCTCAAACATTGTTTTGGTAGTACTATCAATGTATACCATTAAATCTTGACTATAAAAATAGTCATTATATGAATCTATTAGCAAAATAGTTTGCTGAGTATTTCCAACACCAACTTGCAATTGAGCAAAAGTATAAACTGCCGAAAATAATATTAAAAATAATAAAGTATTTTTCTTCATATTAAATTGTAGTGTAAGTTAATTATTTTTTAAAAGTATTGAAATATTGACAACAATAGAATGCATACACTACTAAATCGATAAAACACACCAAAGAATGGTTATAATACCTGGATCATAACATTAACAGAAGACATTAAACTAAAAAAGCCTTACAAAACTGTAAGGCTTTTAAATACTAAATATTCAATATATTATTTATCTTGACCTTCTACAAATGCATTCATAACCGCATCACTTACTCCCATGTTACTAAAACCTCCATCGTGGAATAAGTTTTGTAGTGTCACACGTTTAGTTAAATCACTAAATAATGATACGGTATAGTTAGCACAATCTAAGGCTGTTGCATTACCTAAAGGCGACATTTTTTCCGCGTAAGCGATAAACCCATCAAAACCTTTAACTCCACTACCTGCAGTAGTTGGCGTTGGTGATTGTGAAATTGTATTAACACGTACTTTTTTGTCTCTTCCAAAAAAGTAACCAAAACTACGAGCGATACTTTCTAAATAAGCTTTATTATCAGCCATATCGTTATAATCAGGAAAGACACGTTGTGCAGCCATATAAGTTAAAGCTACGATACTTCCCCATTCATTCATTGCATCTTGTTTATATAAAGTCTGCATTGTTTTGTGAAAAGACATTGCTGATACGTCTGTACCTTTTTGTGTCCAAGCATAATTTTGATCTGTATAATGTTTACCTTTTCTAACATTAATTGACATACCTATAGAATGTAATACAAAATCTATTTTACCTCCTAAAATCTCCATAGATTTTTCAACAAGATTTTGTAAATCTTCTTCACTTGTTGCATCTGCAGGTATAATCTGTGATCCAGTTTTTTCTGCTAAAGCATTTATTTGTCCCATACGCATTGCAACTGGTGCATTGGTTAAAACAAACGTACCTCCTTCTTCATGAACACGTTCGGCAGTTTTCCAAGCAATAGAGTTTTCATCTAATGCTCCAAATATAATTCCTCTTTTTCCTTTTAATAAATTGTATGACATAACTTATAGTTTATCAGTTAAGTTGTTAGTTTATTTTAATATCTTTCAAAGATAGTATTTAATATGTTTTTATTTCGCTTTCGCGGAAATTAAGCCTCTAATTTAATAATTGTTTGGCATGTGCAATTGCCGAATCTGATAGTTGACTTCCACCTAACATTTGTGCAAGTTCGACAACACGATCATCATGATTTAACTTAATAAGATTAGTAGTTGTTACCTCATTAACATCTTTTTTATACACTTTGTAATGTGTATTCCCTTTTGCAGCTATTTGAGGTAAATGTGTAATACTAAAAACTTGCATTTTAGTACTCATTTGTGACATTATATCAGCCATTTTATTAGAGATTTCTCCAGATACACCTGTATCAATCTCGTCAAACATAATAGTTGGTAATTTGACGTATTTAGATAAAATAGATTTTATAGCTAACATAATTCTAGACAGCTCACCACCTGAGGCAGCTTTTTTAAGAATATTAAATTGACCTCCTTTATTTGCAGAAAACAAGAAGTTTAAATTATCCTTACCATTATTTAGATACGTATCAGAAGCTAACAAACTAATATCAAATTGGGCATTTGGCATGCCTAGTTGACTTAAAATTGCTTCTAATTGCTTTTTTAACTCTGGAATAGCCTTATTACGTTTATCAGTAATTTGTTTGGCTTCAGTATTTAAAATCTTTTCTAATGCAGCAATTTCATTTTCTTTAGCTAAAATATCTTGATCTGCATTTTCTGTAGCTTCAACTTTTTTAGATAAATTGTCTCTAATAATTATTAATTCTGCTACTGTCTTTACTAGATGTTTTTGCAACAAATTATTTAGTGTCGTTAGTTTACCACTAACCACTTCTAACCTATTAGGGTCTGCATCTAAATTTCCTTCAAATCGTTCAATATCTACTAAAACATCGTCTAAATCAATCAAACTACTTGTTACTCTATCAAGAATACCTTGGTAGCTAGAGGATATTGTTGCTAATTTTTGCAATGCTGTTTTAACCTCTCTTAAAGACGTTAAAACACCTGTTTGTTCTTCATTTAACAGTGCATTGGCTTCCTCTAACTTAAGCTGAATATTTTCTACATTACTTAATAATTCATATTCTTCTTCTAAAGTTTCTAACTCATCTTCTTTTAGGTTAGCTACTACCAATTCGTTTAATAAAAACGAATTGTAATCGTGCTCTTTAGTCGCTTCCGCTTGAAATTGTAATAATTGTTTTAATTCCTTTTTTAAAACTTTATGTTGCTTTAAGTAAGTTGCATAAGTCAACAAATTAGTGTCGGTTTTTGCTAAAGCATCAATCACTTGAAATTGAAAAGCATCATTTACCAATTGCATGGTTTCATGCTGAGAATGTATATCTATTAATTGTTCTCCTAATGCTTGAAGACTAGATAAATTTACAGGCGAATCGTTTACGAAGGCTCTAGATTTTCCTGAAGGTAAAATTTCACGTCTAATTATTGTCTGCGTTTCGTAATCTAAATCTTGTTCTTTAAATAAGGTTTTAAGTTTATATTTTGAAATATCAAAAGTAGCTTCAATAATACACTTATTTTCTGGGTTACGTAAACTTGACAAATCAGCTCGTTTACCTAAAATTAAAGAAAGACCTCCTAATAATATAGATTTTCCTGCTCCAGTTTCACCTGTAATAATGGTAAAACCATCGTTAAAGTTAACCTGAAGTTGATCTATTAATGCGTAGTTTTTTATTGTTAATCCTGTAAGCATTCTTAAAGTGAAAAGTTAAAAATTAAAAAGTGAAAAGTTTTGGTTTTTCGCTTTTTAAGAATGAAAATAATTTAAGTCTAAAATTTTATATTTCTCCATTTAGAAGAATGTATTGGCGCCACTTTGTTAAGTGTTTCTATTAAGTCTGCGATATCAACACTTGGACCATCAGAAAAAATTTGTTCTATTTCTTCTGCTTTAGCATCAAAAAACACACGTAATAAATACGAGTTTGGACGTCTTCTATTCATATCCTTGAAATAAGACAAACTAGATGCTATTTTGTTTTTAGCTTCTTTTTGATTATCACTCATAGCATCCAAACCAAGTCTATGATAGTCATATAAAACGGTTCTAAATTCTTTAAAAGTTGGTGATAATAAATTGTCTATTAACGCAAATCTACTTTGCAAACCATCTGATAACTTCCATCCTGCGTAATTTTCTTGCTGAGAAAAGTTAACAATGTTTTGCGCTTGCTCAAAATACTTACTTCCGCCTTGTTTTTTAAAGGTTTCTGCATCCATACCTAAAATCATATTAACATGAAAAGCTAAAACAGATATTAAATTAGAGGCATACTGTGTTTCATTATATATAAGGTTTTGAAACTCGATATACTCAAACGTAAAATTTTTATCGTTAATATTATATAATGGAGTTGTATAACTTGAACCAAAAACTGGTCTTGACGATTGTATTTGCAATGTTGCTTTATAGTTGTTACCTGAATACTCACTAATATTTATTACAAAATTACAATCTATACGCTCTTGAGGTTTAACCTTTATATCTGTCCATTGTGTATTAGATATAAATTCTTTCAGTTGTTTTTCAAGTGTTTTAAATTGTTGTAAGTTTTCATTACCTGTTTGCTGTGCATTTACAACGACAGTAGCATTTAACTCTTGTGCGTTGATTGAAACACTAAAACAAAATAAAAATAAGAATAAAAAATTACGCATTTAGTGTATTTATTATAGTATTAAAAAGGTCTTTAGCAACTTCAGCTTTATATTTCAACTGGTAAACAGTAGCTTCTTCGTCTTTATTAATTAAAGTTACTTTATTTGTATCAGACTTAAATCCTGCACCTTTATCGTTTAACGAATTTAAAACAATTAAATCTAAATTCTTCTTTTTAAGCTTCAATTTTGCATGCTCAAGCTCGTTATTAGTTTCTAAAGCAAAACCTACAAGAAACTGCTTGGTTTTAATTTGACCTAATGAGGCTAAAATATCTTTTGTTTTTTCTAACTCTAAAGTTAACGTTGAAGTTTTCTTTTTTATTTTTTGAGTAGCGATATTTTTTGGTCTATAGTCTGCAACCGCAGCAGACAATATAGCAATATCAGATTTATTAAAATGAAGGTGAGCAGCATCATACATTTGTTGTGCACTTACCACAGGAATAACTTTAATTAAGTTATGATTAACCGTTTGATGCGTTGGACCAGAAATTAAAACAACATTTGCTCCTAAATTAGCTGCTGCTTTTGCAATTTCAAACCCCATTTTTCCAGAGGAATGATTACCAATAAATCTTACAGGATCTATAGCTTCATAGGTTGGTCCTGCTGTTATTAAAACGGTTTTATTTTTTAAAGGCAAACCGTTAATGATATCTTTTTCTATAAACGAAACAATATCTTCTGGTTCTGCCATACGACCTTGACCAACAAGTCCACTAGCTAATTCTCCTGAAGTAGCAGGAATCATAACATTACCATAGCTTTTAAGTGTTTCAAAAGAATGCACTGAGGATGGATGAATATACATATCCAAATCCATTGCTGGTGCAAAATACACTTTACATTTTGCCGATAAATAGGTTGCTAATAAAAGATTGTCACAAGTACCATTTGCCATTTTTGACAATGTATTTGCTGTTGCAGGAGCAACAACAAAATAATCTGCCCAAAGTCCTAATTCTACATGGTTATTCCACATAGCATTGTCATCATCATCGTTAGTAAATGTTGAATGAACAGGGTTTTTGGATAGTGTAGATAGTGTTAACGGAGTAACAAAATCTTTAGAAGCAGGTGTCATAACGACTTTTACGTTGGCACCTGCTTTTATGAATGCTCTGACTAATGTAGCAGTCTTATAAGCAGCAATACCAGCACTGACGCCTAATAGTATGTTTTTGCCACTTAATATAGACATAGTTTTAGTCTTTTTTATCTTGCTCTGTATTTCTGTGGTAGATTTTGTCATCTAACCATTCTTGAACTGCTAAAGCATGAGGTTTAGGTAATTTTTCGTAAAACTTAGAGACTTCAATTTGTTCTTTGTTTTCAAAAATTTCTTCTAAACTGTCATTATAAGTAGCAAACTCTTCAAGCTTTTCAATTAATTCCTTTTTAATTTCAGAATTAATTTGCTCTGCTCTTCTAGAAATAACTGAAATTGCTTCATAAATGTTGTTTGTTGGAGCATCAATTGCATTTCTGTTATAAGTAGTCGTTGATAACGGAGCGTCGATTTTTTTTAAATCCATAATATATATTAGCTTTTGGTACTATATTGTTGTAATTGTTCGTTTAAATCTTCAGCCATACTATCTGCTTCTTCCAAAAATTCTAATTCACCTTTGGATTTTTTGTAGCTATTATAATATGTAATTGCTGTATTTAACCTTTCTTCTTTTTTACTTTCTACACTTTTCATTGCTAACTGATAAGCAGAATCAAATCTATAAAACAACGCTTTTTCGCGTAAGGTTGTTCCAGGAAAATCTGCTATAAAGTTATTAAAAGCACTTATTGATGCTTTAAAGTCAGAAATATGATTGTATTGTTTTGCAATACTGTAAGCTTTAAATTCTAGTCTGTATTCTAAATCTTTTACCAATTCGTTAATTTTTGGCATGTGCTCTGACGTTGGATACAGGTTTGCGAATAATTGTAATTTTTCTAATGCGTGATTTGTATCGTGTTGTTCTTTAGAATATACAGGTGCTAAATCTGCATAACTAATTGCGCTTTTATAATAGGCTTCTTCCACCTTTTCACTTTTAGGATATGATGAAGCAAAACGCTCAAACTTATAACCTGCTAAGTATTCTTGACCTGTTTGAAAATAGCAATCTGCATCTAAAAACATTAATTTTTCTGCTTGAGGCTTACCTCTATATGCTGGTAAAATTTGTTCAAATAAGCGACTAGCTTTATTAAATTTTCCTTCATTATATAGTTGTTCTCCCATTTTAAACTTAACAGCAACGTCTTCAGACTTTAAAGCCTTTTGATAATCACTACAAGAAGTAAAAACTAAAAATGTAATTAAGATGTAAAATAAATTCTTCATAAAATTTTAACGAAGCGCAAAAATACGCTATTTAAATGGATTTTAAAAATATAATTTAGTTGCTAAATTAATTGAAGATATCAAGTTTGATATAGGTTTAAGTATAATTTAACTTTTATCAAAATTTGAAAGGAATGCCTCAATACTATTTTCTAACTGATCTGTTGCAGGAACTAATGGCAATCTAACTGTGGTAGCACATAAATTTAATTGGCTTAACACAGCTTTGACTCCTGCTGGATTGTTTTCAGCAAAAATTAAATTTACAATGTCCATCATTTTAAAATGCAAATCATAAGCTTCTTTTGCTTTACCTTCTAAACCTAGGTTTATCATTGTAGAAAATGCTTTTGGTAAGGCTTGACCTATTACAGATATTACTCCTGCTCCTCCTGCTAAAACAACTCCTAGAGCTAAATCGTCATCTCCTGAAATAACTGAAAAATTCTCAGGTTTATCTCTTAATAACTCTAAATATTGTCCCATATTGTTTCCTGCTTCTTTTACAGCCACAACATTGTCAAAATCTTTTGCTAAACGCAACGTCGTCTCTGGAGACATGTTTTTTGCTGTACGTCCAGGTACATTATATAGTATAACTGGTACTGGACAAGCTTCTGCTACTGCTTTAAAATGCTGGTAAAATCCTTCTTGTGTTGGTTTACTGTAATATGGAGCAACGGATAAAATTCCTGCGAAAGCAGACAAATCTGTATTTTCGATTTCTTCTACAACTGCTACTGTATTATTACCTCCAATACCTAAAACTAAAGGTACACGTCCTTTATTGTATTTAATTATTGCTGTAACTATATCTTTTTTTTCTTGTTTGGTAACTGTAACGCTTTCACCTGTTGTACCACTTATTACTATGTAATCTGTACCATTGGTAATGTTATATTCTACAATATTTTCTAGCGCTTTGTAATCGACCGTTAAGTCATCATTAAAAGGTGTTACAATTGCTACTCCTGTGCCTAAAAAAGGGTTATTCATTACTTTAATTTATTTAATATGTTTAGGTATTTTATTAATTCGGTTTTGAAAACGGATTTATCATTAATATTTACATTAATAATTAAATCGTTTAATTCTGGATTAGTGTTATTTAAACCAACTTTTAGGGTTGCATTTGTAGCTGCTGTTGCAACTTGCAATGCTAAATCATTGGTTTGATACAAGTTAATTAACAAATCAAAAGATGTATTTACAAAACCCTTAGCTATTTGCGATTTAAATTGACCATTCCAGCTCAAATCCTTTTTTGCAAAGGTATTTGTAAAGACAGAAATTTCCTCTTTTTTAGGATTAAAATATGATAAAATTTTTAATTGATTTTGATTGACTTTTAGGCTTTGTGCTAAATTATTAATCCACTCTATATCAGTAAACTCATTATTATCTACCAGTACACCAATGCTATTAATTTTGTTGTCATTAGGCTGTACTACTCTGTTTAGTACAGATTTCTTAACATACTTTTTATTAGATTTGTCTATAAATCTTTTTAAAATCATCTATCTTTATTCCTTTGTTACAAATGTAATGATTGTAACTAAATATTGACTTTAAATTATTCAACTTTAAATATGAATTTAAGACCACTTTTATTTTTGCTTGCTATTATGTCTTTAGCATCCTGTAAGCAAGAGACTTTCAGTTTAACTAAAATTGAAGGAAAACAGATCCCAATTACGGACTCTATTGCTATTGATAAAGGCATAGACTCGATAATTAAACCTTTCCGCGAAAGCGTTAATAAAGACATGAATGCTATATTGTCTTACGCACCTGAAACATATAGCAAAAATGATGGAGACTTAAACACAGCTATTGGTAACTTAATGGCTGATGCTGTATTGACGCAAAGTGACCCAATTTTTAACAAACGCACTGGTCATAATATAGATATGGTTTTACTAAATCATGGTGGTATACGATCTATTATATCTAAAGGAAATGTAACGACTAGAACTGCTTTTCAGATTATGCCTTTTGAAAACAGTATTGTTGTTGTTGCATTAAAAGGACAACAAATTGATAGCCTAACAGACTACTTAAGTAAATCTAAGCGTCCACATCCAATTAGTGGATTGCAATTAACTTTAGACAAAAACTATGCTATTACTGAAGCTTTATTAAATAATGAACCTATCCAAAAGGATAAGACCTATTATGTTGCTACTAACGACTATTTATATAATGGTGGTGACCGAATGCGATTTTTTAAAACCAATGATAGTCTTTATGTTTTAGATTATAAAATAAGAAACGCTATGATAGACTACTTTAAAAGTGTAGACACTATCAAACCTGTAATTGACAATAGATTTATCCAAACTAAATAACTAAACATGAAACGTAGAGACTTTATACAACAAGCAACAGCAGCTACTGCTTTAATTACAGTTGGTGGTTATGGATTACAATCTTTTGCAACAACTGCCAATACTAAAAAAATCACCATTTTACACACTAACGATGTGCATAGTCACATTGATGCTTTTGGTCCTGAAGATGGACGAAATGCTAACAAAGGTGGTGTAGCTAGGCGTGCTACTTTAATTGAAAATATTAGAAAAGAAAACCCTAATACCCTATTACTTGATGCTGGTGACATTTTTCAAGGTACACCATACTTTAATTATTATGGAGGAGAATTAGAATTTAAACTAATGAGTCGCTTAAAATACGACTTAGCTACTATTGGTAATCATGATTTTGATAATGGTATTGATGGTTTATATGCACAATTACCACATGCTAAATTTGGTTTTGTATCTGCAAACTACGACTTTAAAAATACTGTTATGGATACACATGTTAAGCCCTATCAAATATTTAAAAAAGAAGGTTTGAAAATAGGTGTATTTGGGTTAGGAATACAATTAGATGGTCTTGTTGATAAGTCTATGTACAAAGAAACAGACTATTTAGATCCTATTGAAACTGCGCAAGAAATGACAAGAATCCTTAAAAAGGATGAACAATGCGATTTAATTATTTGCTTGTCTCACTTAGGATATAACTACAAGAAAAATCCAAACAAAATAAGTGATCTTAACTTAGCCAAAAACACTAAAGACATAGACTTAATTATTGGTGGTCACACACATACTTTTTTACCAAAACCTACAGTTGCACAAAATATTGATGGCAAAAATGTATTAGTAAACCAAGTTGGTTGCTACGGAATTAATCTTGGTAAAATTGATTTTTATTTTGAATCTGATAACACTAAAAAAGCTGAAGGAACATCAATAATTGTTTAACGTCTTAAAGCTTGTGGTGAACTTAATGGTGGATTGTTTTTTATTTTGATATACTCGTATAAAAAATAAAATCCAACTGCCATTAGTGAAGAATATATAACTTGTAGTAATTGTTGAGACGAAATAAACAAATAAGCCACCTGAACCATTTCTGAAAAAACAATACAAACACTAGCTAAAAACAGGAATAAACCAGGTTTAGTCTCGTGATATAAATAATGTATTAACGATAATGATAATACTAGTAATATTAATACATTATAGGTTACCTCGATTAAAAAATCTAATGAATATACAGATATATCTTCATCTTGCATGATCATTTGATTTAATACATATATAATGTAAGCATTAAACACTAACAATACAATAATATGTATTTTAAATTCTTTTAATAATGGTTTCAATTTAATGTCTTTAACAAAAAAGACTATTAATGCAATGTAGGCTATAATTACTAAGATATTTGCAAAATAGTAAGCCATAGCGTTACTAGTGTCAAAGACTATTTTTAAAAACTCTGCAATTGAAAAAGCTATAAGAAAAAAGCCAAACAAATGATTTTTGTCCTTTACATGACTGTAGTACAAATAAACAAATAGTGGAAAAATGGCTATCCAAGAATAATTTGATAAAGTAGGACAAACAAATATTCTACCAACCGCAACAAGCAGCACAAGTATAACCAATATTATGGATACAACATTAAACCTTGATAACTTCATCATTTTGATTTGAGCAGCAAATATACATTAATTTTGTTATTAGACGAAAATAAACGCCTTTTAACGGATTAATATAACGACTACTGAATTTTTTGTAAGAAATCCTGCTCAGAAATTAATTCTACTTTCAGCTTCTCAGCCTTCTCTTTTTTGCTTGGTCCCATATTATCTCCAGCTACAATATAACTAGTTTTAGATGAAATTGAACTACTTACCTTTCCTCCATTATCTTCTATCAGTTTTTTAAGCTCAGTTCTTGATACCGAATGGAATACACCAGAAACTACTATAACTTGTCCTTTTAATTTGTCGGTTTGACCTGCTAATTTTTCAGCCGAAATCTCTAATTGTAAACCATAAGATTTTAATCTACTAATCATGTCTTGGTTTTCTGGATCAGCAAAAAAGTCAACAACACTTTCGGCTATTCTAATACCAATCTCGTTAACTTGTTCTAAATCTAAAACCGAAGCAAAAGCCAATGCATCAATCGTTTTATAATGTTTAACTAATGTTTTTGCAACAGTTTCACCAACAAACCTAATACCTAAAGCAAATAAAACACGTTCAAATGGTATTTGCTTTGAAGCTTCAATACCTGCAATTAAATTGTCAGCACTTTTCTCTGCCATGCGTTCTAGAGGTAAAACTTGTGCTTTGGTTAACTCGTATAAATCTGCATAATTTTTAATTAATCCTGCATTAACTAAAAGCGCAACGGTCTCTCCACCTAAGCCATCAATATCCATTGCTTTTCTAGAAATAAAATGCTGAATACGTCCAATGATTTGAGGATTACAACCATTATAATTTGGACAGAAATGTTTCGCTTCTCCAACTTCTCTTTGTAAAGGTGTATGACACTCTGGACATTCTGTAATATATTTAGTTGGCATTGAATGTTCTGGTCTTTCTGCTAAATTAACAGCAATAATTTTTGGTATAATTTCTCCTCCTTTTTCTACAAAAACCGTATCACCTTCTCTAATATCTAATTTTTCAATTTGATCTGCATTATGTAACGAAGCACGTTTTACCACTGTTCCTGCAAGTTCAACAGGTTCTAAATTAGCGACAGGTGTAATTGCACCTGTGCGACCAACTTGATAGGAAATACTATTTAAAACAGTACTAACCTGCTCTGCTTTAAACTTATATGCCATAGCCCATCGTGGTGCTTTGGATGTAAAACCAAGCTCATCTTGCTGGTGTAAATTATTAACCTTGACCACTACTCCATCAGTCTCATACGGTAAATCGTGTCTAGCAACATCCCAATGATTAATAAACTCAAAAACTTGATCAATATTTTGACACAATTTAGCTTCATTAGGCACTTTAAACCCCATTTGACGAGCTTTATCTAAGCTTTCAAAATGCGTTTTATAATCAAAAGCTCCACCAACTAAACCATATAATAAACAATCTAAAGGTCGTTTTGCAACCTCAGCACTATCTTGTAGTTTTAAACTACCAGATGCTGTGTTACGTGGGTTTTTATAAGGTTCTTCTCCATTAGCAATTCGTATTTCATTCATAGCATTAAACCCATCAAAAGGCAATACTATTTCTCCTCTAATTTCAAATTGCTCAGGCACATCTTCTCCTTTTAATTGTAAAGGCACAGAATTAATGGTTTTTATATTTGCTGTAACATCATCACCTTGAATCCCATCTCCACGTGTTACCGCATTAAACAAGGTTCCATTTTGATAAGTTAAGTTAATAGACGCTCCATCATATTTTAGCTCGCAAACATATTCAACTGGACCATCCACCATTTTTTTAATACGTGTTTCCCAATCTTTTAAATCTTCTAAAGAATACGAATTATCTAAACTATACATCCTGTGTTTATGCACCACTGTATTAAAGTTTTTTGTAACAGCACCTCCAACACGTAACGTTGGTGATGTAGCGTCAAAAAACTCTGGATGAGCCTCTTCTAAAGCTTGCAATTCTTTTAATTGTATATCAAAATCATAATCGCTAATAGTTGGACTGTCTAAAACATAATAATTATAATTATGTTCTCTTAACTGTTCTCTTAATGCGTTTATTTTTAATTGTATGCTCATATAATGTGACTATTAGCAATTGTTAACTGCTTATTGTATTATTTTTTTCTTCCAAAAACCATACGGTCTTTTCCAAAAAAATCTTGTTTTAGTTGTACGTTTTCAAAACCACTATGGATTAATAAATCTACTGTTTCACGACCTAAATATTCATTTATTTCAAAAAACAATTCGCCTTTAGGCTTTAAATATTGTAATGCAAAATTTGTAATGGCTTTATAAAAAATTAAAGGTTTATCATCGTCTACAAATAAGGCTAAATGCGGTTCGTTTTCTAACACATTAGCAGACATGGCTTGTTTTTCAAGCTGTCTTACATAAGGTGGGTTGGATACAATGGTATCAAATTTTAAATCCTTAAAAACACTATCCCAAGTCGTATTCTCTAAAATACTAGATTCTAAAAAGTTAACATTTACTTGGTTTAACATTGCGTTTTCTGATGCGGTTTGTATCGCTTTCGCGGAAACATCAAGCGCATGAACAGTACTTTTAGGTATGTTTTTGGCCAAACTAATAGCAATACAACCACTGCCTGTACCAACATCTAAAATTGAAGCGTTATTTACTGAAGCTTTGTTAATATAACTATCTATAATCAGTTGTACCAATTCTTCGGTTTCTGGACGCGGAATTAAAGTATTGGAATTAACTTTAAAAGGCAGTCCAAAAAACTCGGTCTCACCTATTATATATTGTATTGGTTGCTGTTTTTTTAATTGCTCTAAAGCGTCAAAAAAAGGCTGCTGCTCAGCTTTTGTGATACTTAAATTAATATCTAAAGCAACATCTAATCTTGAAATATTACTATACGCTTCCGTTAACATAAAGAAAAAAGTAAACACCTCATCCTTGCCATAAATGGCATCCAATTGATTATGAAACAACGCTTTTAAATCGTTTACCAACATCTACTTTATATGTTTTTTGACATCCAAATTCCACAACTAAAATGTCCTGTACGACCTAAAGGTCCATCAAGATGCTTAAAACCATTAGCTTCGTAAATATGGATCGCTTCTTTTAAAACAGGAATAGTTTCTAAATAGGCCTTTTTAAAACCTAAAGACTTTCCTTTTTCTAAACATTTTAAGAATAGCTTTTTACCAAAGCCTTTTCCGCGTAAGCGATTTGAAAAATACATTTTTTGTATTTCAAATACCTCCTCTTCCATTCCTCTTAAAGGTTTTAAACCTCCTCCTCCTTCAACTTTGCCATCAATGACAACAACATAATACACAGATTTTGGATCTGCATAAGCCTGAAACATTTTAGGGGTTTCAGCATCTTCATAAGCAGTACCAACTAAAGGTAAATTATACTCGATAAAAACCTCACGTATAACTGCCTCTATTTGAGGATTATCCTGTGGTTGGATTTCTCTTATTTCAATAGTAGTATTACTCACTTTTAAATGTTATTTTTGTCTTTGATTTAAAGGTGAAAGATACGGTAAATCTAAAAATAGAACCATGAGAAAAACACTAATTTTATTAACAATACTATTCTGCTTTTTAAGTTGCAAAGTGACTGAAAGACCAGAATTTATTAAAGTTGAAAACATTAAAGTGTCACACTCTAATTCTAAATTTATTACATTAACAGCTGATGCTTTTTTCTTAAACCCAAATCACATTAGTGGACAATTAAAAACAGATGGAATTAGGGTTATTGTTAACAACAACGAACTTGCATCTGTAACAAGCGAAAGTTTTAAAGTCCCTTCTAGAAAAGAATTTAGCATACCACTACAAGCCAAAATCCCAACAGATAGTTTACTTAGTAATAAAAATTTAAGTAGCTTATTAGGTAGTTTGTTTAGCAAAAAAATGAAAGTACAATACCTTGGTGAAATTAAGTATAAAATTTTAGGCTTCTCACATACTTACAATGTGGACCGAACAGAGGATGTAAAAATCAAACTATAATTTGACAGACCAATATTACATACAACGCGCTTTGCAAATTGGTAAAAACGGATTAGGACAAACACGTCCAAATCCAATGGTTGGTAGTGTAATTGTAGTTAACAATCGTATAATTGGTGAAGGTTATACTAGTAAATATGGAGGTAATCATGCCGAAGTTAATGCCATTAACAGCGTTACAGATAAATCGCTTTTAAAACAAGCCACCATTTATGTTACGCTTGAACCTTGCAGTCATTATGGAAAAACTCCACCTTGTAGCGATTTAATTATCCATCACCAGATACCTAACATTGTTATTGGTTGTGTAGATGATAATCCTGAGGTAGCAGGAAAAGGCATTAAAAAATTATTAGATGCTGGACGCAATGTTAAAGTTGGCGTATTAGAAACTGAATGTAAGGCACATCATAAGCGTTTTTTTACATTTCACAATAAAAAAAGACCTTACATCATATTAAAATGGGCAGAATCCGTTGATGGTTTTATAGCTCCAAAAAACAGAGATCAATTACAACCCGTTTGGATAACCAATCCAATATCAAGGCAACTAGTCCATAAATGGAGAGCTGAAGAGCAAGCCATTTTAGTTGGTACAAACACAGTTATCATGGACAATCCAAGCTTAACGGTTAGAGATTGGACAGGAAGCAACCCAACACGTGTCGTTTTAGACAAAAACAACTTATTGTCTAATGACTATACTATTTTTAACACTGAAGCAGAAACCCTAACTTTTAAAGAGCAATCTGTTACTGCTATCTGTGATTATTTATTTAAAAATAACATCAATTCTGTAATAATTGAAGGCGGATCAAAAACGTTACAAGCTTTTATTGATAAAAACCTTTGGGACGAAGCAAGAATTTTTAAAGGAGATATATTATTTTCTGAAGGCGTGTCAGCTCCTAATTTTAAAGGGAAACTTATCGAAAAACATTCGGTTTTAGACGATAAACTATTCATCTACTCTAATTTATAACGTCATTTTTAATTAAATTTTGTTTAATTAAATTATGATAATATATATTTTAAAACTAATTTTAAGCCACTATCAACAAGATTATTAGTAATTAAACGTCTATTTGATAGTATCGTTTTTTTTACAATAGCTTGATGTTTAAACTGTTAAAAAATAGTTTAAAATTCAGCCAAACAACAACCAAATCATGGCTTTACAAAGCAATACTACCATTTTTATAAATGGTCAAGAAATTACAGCTTTTAAAAAACTAACACTTAATCAGCAAATTGATGCACACCATTATCTAGTCTTACATTTTAGAATGGATGTACTTGAAGATTTAGAAATGACTTTAGGCGAAACGACTAAAAACTATCTAGGCGAAACTATTTCTATCCAAATAGCACCAATAGACGATATTGACAATTACCAACAATTAGAATTTAAAGGTATAGTCACACAGGTAAAAACTATTAAAGGTCATGAAACTAGTACTGGTGATACTATACAAGTAGTAGCACAAAGTCCTACTTTTATAACAGATGATGGCCCACATTATGCCTCACACAGTGACAAACAGCTTTCTGAAATTATACAAAATACGTTAATAGATTATGATCAATCGCAATTAGAAGTTGTAGTACAACCACAAAACAACGTATCTATACATTATACTGTACAACATAACGAAAGTGCTTATAATTATATAAGCAGACTTGCTGCACAGCACTCAGAATGGTTTTATTATAATGGATCTCAACTTATTTTTGGTGCACCAGAAACCAACGAGCTTGAACTAATCTATGGTTTTGATTTAAAAGAATACCATTTATCACTATTACCGCAATCGCACAACTATAAATATTATGCTAACGATTATTTACTAAACGAAATACACGAAAAAGACGCCAAAGACATTACCTCTGGAGTTAATGGATATAATGGTTTTGTAACCAATAAATCTAATAGTATTTTTAATAAAGAAACCAAAGTTTGGCATAACCACTATAACGATCCACAAGCAAAACAACGTTTAGACACTAGTATTGAGCTACAAAAAAAAGCTATCGAAATCAAACAAGTCATGCTTAATGGTGTTAGTGACAATCCAGGAGTCAAATTAGGAAACATTATAAAAATTGAAGGTAATAATTACCGAGTAACACGCGTTACACACTCTAACTCAGAAAATGGAAATTATTTAAACGAATTTGAAGCGATTACAGCAGAGTTTGATGCTTATCCAAATACCAATATAAGTGCATTTCCTAAAAGCGAAACACAAACAGCAATTGTATTAGAAAATGTTGATCCGGAAGGTTTAGGTAGAATCAGAGTACAGTTCCCTTGGCAAACCATTACAGGTGAGATGACACCTTGGATACGTATAGTAACACCACATGCTGGTGTAGACAAAGGCTTTCATTTTATACCAGAAGTTAACGAAGAAGTTTTGATTGGTTTTGAAGGTGGAAATGCTGAACACCCATACATGCTAGGTAGTTTATATAACGGAAACAATAAAGCTAGCACATTTGAAAGCAGTAATAACGACATAAAAGCCATACGTACAAGAAGTGGCCACACCATAGAGCTAAATGATACTGATGGTGAAGAAAAAATAAATATTTATGATAATGAAGGTAGTGTCATAACGTTTGACACACAAGCAAAATCATTATATATAACTGCTGCCGAAAATATAGAGTTTCAAGCCAAGAACATTAAAATGATTGCTGAAGAAAATATTGATATTCAAGCTCAAGGCGATATTAATGCCTCATCAGAAGGTGACACAAATATTATTTCAGAAAGTGCATTGGCATTACAATCTACTTCAGACACCACAATTAATAGTGATGCTTCCGTAGCTATTGAAACCTCAAGTGACGCTACAATAACAGGTATAAATGTAATTATAGAAGGTCAAGCCTCTGCAGAAGTTAATAGTGCACAAACCAAAGTATCAGGTAGCGCAATGACAGAAGTTTCAGGAGCAATTGTAAAAATAAATTAAACCCTAAAAATTATGCCAGGACCAGCAGCAACAATAGGAAGCATGCATGTATGCCCAATGTTAAACCCAGGAACTCCTCCTCCACCTCATGTCGGTGGACCAGTAGTTGGACCAGGTGTACCAACAGTATTAATTGGTGGTAAATCTGCAGCAGTAATGGGTGATTTATGTACGTGTATTGGACCTCCAGACACAATAGTTATGGGTGAAGGTACCGTTTTAATTGGCGGAAAACCTGCAGCAACCGTAGGTAGCTTAACTGCACATGGTGGACAAATAACTCAAGGCGAACCAACCGTATTAATTGGCACAGGTATTAGCCCAACCACATCAGTAATGCCTATTCATAAAATACCATTTCCAACAATTAATCCTACACTAAAAGTCATGGCGTCTATAACAGGTCGCAGAAGCCAATTAAATGAGGCTATAGCACAGCAAGAGGCGCTAAAAAAGGAAGTTATCAAAAGAGGATTCTTAAATGATTTTGGCTTTAGTATTTAATTCGTTTAAAAAAGTATTATGAAAGTAAGTTATCCCGAAAAAAATGGTAAAAAAACTGATTTAAAATTTAGAAACAGTTTTGGGCGATATCTAATAACCAACTTTAACACATGGCATGGTGGTATTCATTTAGAAGGAGCAAATAAACAAATTAGAGCTATTGCTGATGGGAGAATTATTGGATATCGTTTAAAAAAACAATATCTTTTTGAAGAAGAGACCAATAGCATGGTAAGTACCAAGGAGAATGAGGCATCTTCTGAAAATGATAATTGTAAAGAAAAAAAAGGGTTTAACTACTCAAATTCATTCATGTTATTGCAACATGATATCCCTCTTTCAAGAACTACTGTTGAAAAAGACAATAAAGGTAATGATGTAGAAAAAATAGAGAAAAAATATGTTACTTTTTATAGTTTATATAATCACTTAATGTGTTTAGATGAGCTAAAAAAGAAAACCAAAAAAGAAGAAATCCCCATATTTCTACAAAAAGAAGAAACTAAGGTCATTGCAAATAACAAATTAGGTGCTACTACTAAAGTTGAAGGTTTAAATGCTAGAGTTCCTGTTAAAGGAAAAATAAAATGGACAAAAAGTTATAATTATACTATAAAAGTTGTCATACCTAACGGAACGTTAGTCGAAAAAGTAAAAAAAGAAGGAATTGAAGAAAAAATAGGAAATTGGGCTAAAGTAAAGTATACTGACCCTAATGGAAAAGTGTATGAAGATGCTTATATAAGTACTAATCTTAAAGGAGATGATACAAAAAGGGTTGAAGACCTTGGTAATAGTTATCAAATAACAACTACAGAAGATGAAGGTGAGTTTATAGACCAATCATCCGTTTCCGAAACGGATAAAAATAAAGAAGGAGCTATAATTTACGAATCAACATCAAAAGAAAGTAATCAAAAAGGCATAATAGCTAATGGAAACCCTGTAATTATAGCTAAAAAAGATAAAAATTGGTACCAAATAGAAGGCAAAAAAGGTTATTGTTATAAAAATGATTTTGAAACAAAAGTTTATCTAGACGAGAGTAAAATAATTGCAGATGATATTACAGCTTGTGATATTCCTATAAAAGCAAATGACTTAATTGGTTTTACAGGAGCTTATGAACATGGAGCTGCTGGTAGAAAAGAGTATAACACCTGCCAAGTAGATGTATTCATGGCAGAAGGTGCTGAAGATTTTATAGATAATTGTTATGGAGCTGGAAGCAAAGAAGATAAAAAATATTTATCCTTTCCAGAATGTACTAAAATTAAAAAGAGAATAGAAGTTGATATCGATTTAAAACAAGATACTATAGTACAAGTTTTAGATGTTAAAGATATTTACGCTAAAGTAAAAATACCTCCTAAACCAAAAGAGAAACCAGTCAGAGCTGTTTTTGAGACTTCATTTTTGAGAGATTCCAAAAACATGTCTTATTCAGATTCTGGTGGAGCTCATTATACCATTGTTGACAAAACGTTATTTCCTAAAATAAATGCTTACTTCAATAACAAACTACCTAATGCAGATGTTAGACTAGAATGGTATAAACGATGTTATAAAGATGGCACACCTTTGCCTGGTAGAGGTTCAACAGCAAGGAAAAATAAAGAGAATGAAATAATTACTAGTGGTAAAAAAGCATATCGTAGTTTAGAATATACTCCTGTCCCTAAAGAGGAAAAAACTAAAAACCCAAAAGAATTTTGGATAGAAATTAATCACCTAGATGAAAAAGCAGTTATTGAAATGATACCTGAAAGAATATTAGATCCAAAAAGTATAGCTAGTACACCTACATTTAACGAGTATGTTACAAACTACGATAATAGATATGAACAAATCACCTATAATCGTCCTAATCTTAAATGGCTTTTGCCAAATGAAAATGACAATATAATTGCTGAAGAAGATTTAGAAGATAAAATATATAGCTCAGACATTAACTACAGCCATTTGGTTGATCACGGAGTTATCTACACCATAAAGCCTAAACATTTTGATGAGGTTAATAATGCTTTTGGCGGAAAACTATTAGGCTTAGATGCTAAATTATATTATGTAAGTGGTATTACAAAGAAAAAAAACAACAATAAGGTAAGAGAAAAAATACTATACAAACAAAAAGAACACGACAAAAAATTAAACTTTAAAGACAAAGCTCATTTTAAAGGATGTCGCAAAGTAGCAGCAGGAGATAAAACAGAAGTATTATCTAATTTAAAAAAAGGTTATTTAGCAGTACCTGAAAAGTCTAATGATATACTTGATAAAGAACTAGAAAAAGCTACTGCAGTTAAAGCAAGACCTACTATAATAAAGGATATTAAACATGATAGTAAAATATACCGTAAATTAAGTTTTAAAAGTTTTAAAGGAAATACTCCTCATACCGAAACAGGTTGGGTAGAAATAACTAATATTAAAGAAAAAGATTATTTTAGTGCTTATAATTTAAATAAATTTGGTTTCAAGCATTTTAATGCTGGTATTGAATATATGTATGACATACAAAATGTATTAGGTAAACCTAGTACAGATAGTCATTTTATAAAAACACTTTGGGATAAAATAGATGTAATTAAAAAAGATAGTGTTATTACTAACGCTGAATTAGAACATGCCTATCGGTTTTTAGAAATACAGGACGAAGTTTCAAAAATGGTTTGTAAGCATAAAATAGAATGGTCATATATTTTTGAAGAAATAAAAGCAGAAGCAACAGAGTTTTATAACTATGCAATTGAAACACTATATGATAAAGAGTTACATAAGGACTTACACAAAGCCAAAGATGAAAAATTGGAAGGTTTAAAAGTAAAAGTTGAAAACTTAGCTTTTTGGACTGATTTAAGAGCTGCAAAGTATGAAAAAAAGAAGACTGCTGATGATAACACAACTAGTAATGAAGAACAACAACCTGTAACTAATCCTGTAGAAAATAACACAACTACAGAAGAGGATAAAGTAAAACTACCTGAACGTATCATGCCAAATACAGATGAGGTTACACACTTCCACCCTATTGCTTTTATCAACCATATGAAACTTATTTTTGGTAGTGGTGGAATTAACGAAGACTGTCCAGAACTTGTTTGGGGTAAAAAGGTATCTTGTGAATTCAGAAAACGAGTAGTACAAATTTCAAAACGTTTAGAATGTGACCCGAATCATTTAATGTCTATAATGGCTCTCGAAACAGCCGAATCATTCGATCCAAGTATAGACAATGAAGTAGGTAAAGATAAAGATTCAGAAAAAAAGGGGTACGTAGGATTAATTCAATTTGGAAGAAGTGCTGTTGATGATATTAACAGCAGATATTTTTTACATAAAGCCAAACTTTCAAAAACTGCTTTAGTAGGTATGACAGCAGAAGAACAATTATGTTATGTTGAATGTTTTCTGTTACGTCATAAAGGAAAGTTAAAAACTCTGACAGACTTTTATTTAGCTGTAATTTTTCCAGCAGATGTAGGTAAAGGAGATCAAAAAGATCATGCTGTTTTTAATAGCTCATTAACACTTAATTATAAAACCAATGGAGAAGTAAAAAAAGATGTAACCTATTACAGAAAATATGGTTATGATGCAAATCCCACCTTTTTTAAAGAGGAAACAGATAAAAAAGGTAATAAAAATGGAAAAACATATGTCTGGGAAATGACACAAAAAATAAAAGAAGTATATGATAAAGGATTAGAATTTAAAAATACTTCTATTAATTGTGAATGTAATAATAATTGTTCTTGTAATAAAAAATGCATAGATGTAAAAGATAAAGTTTCTTGGATAACTCAATTTAATAAGTCTGAACGGAAGAGAAATAGTGAAGGCAAATTATATATGCAAACAGATGCCTGTTGGAGAACTTCTCAAAAACTATTAATGAGTGCTGGCCTAGGTAAAACTTCAGGTTTTAAAGGAGGAATGATTATTACAGCAAAAGAGAATGATACTAATACTTCTATAGCTGTAACAACTGAAGCAAAAGCAGGTGTCGATTATATTGATGCTGAATTGGAAAAGGGAAAACCAGTATTGGTTGGTTTAAATCACACACTTAATTATAGACACAATGGAAAAATAATAAACGAAGGTACTACAGATCATTATGTTGTTATTGTAGGAAGAGGTTGTGAAGATGATAAGGTTTATTATAGATTTTATGAAGTAGGTACTAGTTGGCCACATCATGGTAAAAATTCTAAGAACAAGTTGTTTTTAGGGGCTGATTTTTCTTTGAAAGGTAAAGCTAGTCATAGAAGTGAAGAATATTTTGTTAGTCAGGTTAGAAAAAACTAAAAAGAATGAAAATAAAAGTAATAACATTTTGTTTAACTGTTCTATTAATTTCTTGTTTTAAAGCAAAAAAAGGAACTAATTCAGAACTAAAAAAAGAAACTGAAAATCTTGTTTCAAGTGAAGTAACAAATAAATCAATCGCTAAACAAGAATATTTTACTAATACAGAAGAATTTAAAAAGTTTATTAACACAAAATGGATAAGTATAGAAGGAGACGTTTCTTGCTCTGAAAGTAGAACTATTGAAATAAGTGGCGGTTATCTTTTAGAATATGACGGCATGGAGCCTAGTAAATGTAAAATTGAAAGTATAAAGAAAGTAAATTCTAAAAAATTAGAAATTAAGATAGAAGAGAATTGTAATTATGGAAATACTTTTAATATTGAAATTATTGATTTTAACAGTAAGTTAGTAAAATGGTCTTTTTATAATGGTATATCGTACAATGCTAAACCATTTAAGAACACATGTAACGATAAAAAGGTTATTAATTTATACGAATATCCGAATGGTTTTATTTCGCCAACTTCTAATTGGTTGGGAGAATATTATTTTGAGAATAGAGATATAGGCAAGCAAATTTTTATTACAGATAAAAATATTCGATATAAATCCGTAGCAAGACAACATTATGATGAATATGAATTGATTTCAAATCAAGTTGCTGATACGTTGGCTTTGTATTATTACAAAGGTGTTTCTCACACAGATGAATTTTTAAAAGATTATTTACCTCTTATAAAAATTTATAAGAAAGGTAGTAAATATTATGTAAATACATCTCTTACTACACCAGAGAATATTAAAATTGAAATTCAAAAATTGAAATAATCAACCTTCCCTACTTCTGCTAGTTTGTAACTAGTGATGTTAACGAGTAAGCGTCAAAAAACAAGATATTATAAAGCCACAGTCTAAATAAAAGCTGTGGTTTTTTATTTTATAAGAGTTTAAGAAGAAAAAGCTTGTATGGTTTTATTTTTTTGTAAAACCTTATCAATCATTTTAAACACGAAGTTTTTATTTTCTCCCTGCTGATGCAAGCGTCACGCTTAAATATATTAAATAACAAATAAGTCACAATTAAAAAGCTTCAGTCTTTTGGTCATAATACATCACTATTTAACAAAGTAATAAACAAAGTTTACGAAAAAGGAATAAATTTAGCTTCAGAAGCTTTAAAAAAAAATAGAAGAAGCACGTGATGCAAAAAAAGTTTTGTTAGAAGAAAAAATTAACAACCTGTGTTTTTGGAATCAAATCCAAATATGTGTTATATCAGTTATTAAAAATTCAAAAAATGGAGAAAGTTCTAGATAATAAGATATATTTATTGTGCTTGTTTCTGTTTTTCTTTTGCAAAAAATTCATTAGCGAGACTTATAACAAAAACCAATAGCTATTAAAAAGGAAGAGTATAAAAAATCAAAATATTATGTTTTTCAAATGCAAACAATGAAAAAAATAACTTTTTTACTATTAACATTTATTTTTATAAGTTGTAAAAATAAATCGGAAGACAAATCAAACCAATCTTTAAAAAATAATGAGAGTACCTCGATTTTTTTGAAAGATAGCTTGATTAAAAGTGATATCTCTAATTTAAATAAAAAACCAAAAAAAAAGCAAATTGAATTTTTAAATTTTATAGACGAGAGTCTTGTTTTTCAAGAATCTTTAACTAATGATCATTCTGCATATGCTTTTGTATGTCATGGTGATAAAAATGAAATGAAGTTTTCAGGTAAAATATATCTAATACCAAGTCCTTTAGAATTAAATAAATGGAAAAAGTCAGACTATAGGGAAGTAATCATAGATTCTATTAATAATATATTTTCTAACAAAGAAATACATGAAAAATTTATATTATGGGCTCAAATTACGCATAAAGATTTTTTTATGCCCTATAACGAACTGATTGATAATCCATGCGAATATTATAAAAAAGACAGAACGGTTATAATTTATAAATCAGCTAAAGGACAAGAATACTGGAAAGAAATTGAAAAAACTAAGAACGTTGCTAGGCTGGAAGAAATATTAAAATAAAAACATCTTTACTTCGTCTATTCTATGCTTTTATAATCTTAAAAATTAAGTTGTTGAAAAACAAAATTTACTATACAAAAACTATTTCTTGAAAAATTAACAACCTGTGTTTTGGGATAAAATTACTGATGGTGATGTAGCAGAAGCTGACCAACATTATAACGGAAAAGAAAAACCAGAAGAAAAAAGAACTTTTTCTGTTGATAGTTCTAGTATTTATCATTTTCATCCAATTGCTTTTGTGGAGCATATGAAGTTGATTGTTGGGAAAGAGCATATTGACCTACGAGGTGATAATTCAAAATGGCAAACTCAATTCGACTCTAGATTTGGGAATAAGAAAAAACAAAACGTTGCTTGCTGGAGAGCTTGCCAGATAGTTCTTTCAAATTATAATGTTGTAGTAGGTAATCTTAAAAATAATAAAGCCTTATTTCAAATAGCCATAGAAAAAAACAATCAACTTGTTGTAAATACTGATGTGGCAAAGAAGTCTGTTACTTATTTAGATACTCAACTAGAATAAGGCAATCCTATACTTGTAGGTGTTGACCATACTTATAAATATAAAGGTGGCTTTAATAATGATTTGACTACAGACCACTTTATAGTTATTATTGGTAGAAAATCAGATAATAAAGGTGATTATTATCTGTTTTATGAAGTAGGTACATCATATAAAAATAAAGGTACTAATGATAATAATAAACTTTATCTTCAAGACGACTACAGTTTAAAAGGTTCGACCTTTTATAATTCACATTTTTATACAGTAACACAAGTAAGAGAAAATAATTAATTATGAAGATTTTTAGTAGATTATTTATAGTAGTTTATTCTTTTATTCTTTTATCTAATTGTAAGCAAAATAGTGAAAAGGATAAAAAAGAAATAATTACAATACAAGAAACGAATAAACCTGTTGAGCATAAAGCAAAACTGAAGGGATTATTAGATAAAAATCAATTTATAACTTCAGAGTGGATAGAAATTGAAAAATCGAAAAGCACTTTTAAAAACTCCAAAGTAAAAGAAGAATAGTTAAGTTTTGTTAAAATCATAAGTAAAGACAAAGCAAAAATAGTTCTTATGGAGCCTGTGGAATATAAATTAGATAGTATTCAAGTAACAAAAGATAAAATTATATTACACGTAAAAGGAGCTGGCTGGACTTATCAATTTTATTGGGTAGATAAATCTAAAAAAATAGGTAGATGGGATTATGTGTATGATAAAAAAATAGACTCCTCTTTTTCAATGTATGCTATCAATAAAAATTTTAAACAGCTTTTAGACTAGGATAATTAATGGAACTAAAAGCGTAAGCTACTAAAAAAACAAAACTAGAAGAAGCACGTGATGAAAAAAAGTTTTGTTAGAAGAAAAAATAAATAATCTTTGTTTTTGGGATCAAATTACTGATGGTGATGTAGCAGAAGCTGACCAACATTATAACGGAAAAGAAAAACCAGAAGAAAAAAGAACTTTTCCTGTTGATAGTTCTAGTATTTATCATTTCCATCCAATTGCTTTTGTGGAGCATATGAAGTTGATTACTGCGCCAACACAAGCACCTTGGGTAGAATATATATATTGCAGGAGTTTGAAACTTACAAAGGAATTAAAGAGAAAGAGAGTCCGTTGAAAGAGAAAATATCAGAGTATCATAATGCAGGTACAGCCAAGGGACATAATTATAAAATAGCTTGGTGTGCATCATTTGTCAGTTGGTGCTTTGATCAAACAAAGAGTTACAAAAAAATTAATTCTGGAGCTAACTCATATGCATTCGATTGGGGGCCACATGGTAATTTAAAAGCTGCGGCAAAAAGCAAAGCTGCAGATGGTTGGAAAGAAGGAGAAGAAACTGAAGCCTTTGTAGGAGCTGTAATTGTATTGAGTTATTCACATTGCGCATTTATTGTTGGAAAAAACTCAATGACAAATAGATATGTTTACATTGGAGGTAATCAGGGTAGTAGGGTTGCAGGAGAACAACAAATAAAATATGGGACAGTCAAAATAGGTCAAGAATTTGCAATTATGAAGCCCAAGAAATATAAAGTTCAATCTTTTACTCTTCCTGAAATGAATAAAAATGCGGACGGAAGTTATAAATCAAGTAGATAAAATGATAAAAAAAGTAATCTTAGCTATATTATTAGTAGGGTCTGTTAGTTGCAGGAATTCTAATCAATCGACAGGGAAGAATAGTGTTAAAATAAAAAGTGTTGCAACTTTAGAGAAAGAAAACAATGTTATTAAAAAAGAAAGCATTTCTCCATGCTTTAATGAAGCAGAAATCACTAAGCTCAACTCCTTTTTTAAAGGTTTAGAAAAAAATATAAATAACGTAGATCAAACATTAATCGAATTACCAAAAGAATTCAGAGTAGAATTAAAAAAACGATATTTGGATAGGACCTGTCAAGCTAGGGAAAATCTGAAAAAGAAATCTTGTGATACATTATTGTATTTCTTTGACTGTAGTGAGATATTTGATGATGGAGAAGAAGAGCACTTTGTAGAATCTACTTATTGGTATGACATTGTCAAGAAAGATGGTAAAGTGAAAATTTTAAGTTCTGGAGGGGCTGGTTAGCTCTCACGCTGGTTCTAGTTTACAACTAACACCCTATAAAGAGAATAAAAGTATATAAAAAACCACAGCTTGCTATAGGTTGTAGATTTTTTTCCATGAGATAAAGGCCTGTTTAGTTTTAACGTTTTATAACTCCATATTAATCATTATAAACACGAAATTTTTATTTTCTACCTGAAGATGTAAGCGCAACTTAAATATATAAAAAATAACGTATAAGCCACAATTAAAAAAGTATATCTTTTAGCTACAATAAACTCTATTCAACACAGAAATAGACAAAGTTTACGAAAAAGGAGTAAATTTAGCTTCAGAAGCTAAAAAACAAAATTAGAAGAAGCGCGTGATGCAAAAAAAGTTTTGTTAGAAGAAAAAATTAACAACCTTTGCTTTTGGGATCAAATCACTGATGGTGATGTAGCAGAAGCTGACCAACATTATAACGGAAAAGAAAAACCAGAAGAAAAAAGAACTTTTCCTGTTGATAGTTCTAGTATTTATCATTTTCATCCAATTGCTTTTCTAAAACAAATTAAGTTAATTACAATAAATATTTATTTGGAGAACTGTTAATAATTAAGTTAGATAAACTACATATTAATTAATACTAAGCATAGGAAATTAAAACAATCACAATTTAATTACCAAAAAAACTTTCAGATTAACTATTAATAAAACTCTTAAACAAACTATTCTCAAAAATACACGACTGATTGAATATAAAAATAAGATATTTGCATTTGTTTAAAACTAAAGTAAATGATCAAAACAATTATATTCGATTTTGGAGATGTCTTTATCAATCTTGATAAAGAAGGCGCAATGAAAAACGCCTTAGAGCTTTTTAAGATCAATGAACTGTCAGAAGAACTTGTTGCTATAAATGCACTTTATGAACAAGGTTTAATGGAGACTACCGAGTTTTTAGATTTTTATTTAAACAACTTTCCAAAACTTTCAAAAAAAGAATTAATTGATGCTTGGAATTATATTATTTGTGATTTTCCATCAAAACGATTAGAATTTATACAACAATTAGCCAAAGACAAAAATTACAAACTAATACTATTAAGCAACACCAATGAGTTGCATATAGACTGTATTAAAAAACACATTCCGTTTTACGAAGATTTTAAAGCATGCTTTGATAAATTCTATTTATCACACCAAATCATGTTACGAAAACCAAATACAGATATTTTTAACTTTGTTTTAAACGAAAACAAATTAAAACCTGAAGAATGTTTGTTTATTGACGATACAAAAGAAAATACAGTAACTGCAAGTAAATTAGGAATTAATGTTTGGAATAACGACCCAAAAACCGAAGATATCCTAGATCTATTCACTATTAAAAAAGAATTGTTTTAATGTTTCTAATTCTTAGTATTTGTGCATCGACACTAATTTTTGTCATTTTTAAAGTTGTAGGAAAGCAAAACATAAACACTTTACAAACTATTGTCTTCAATTATTTTACAGCATTTGCCTGTGGAATATTAAGTTACGACGCACCAATTGTTGTTACAGATGTAATACAATCTAAATGGTTTTTTGGAGCCATTTTTTTAGGTTTTTTATTTGTTACAATATTTAATGTTATGGCATTAACAGCGCAACGCTTAGGTTTATCTGTAGCTTCAGTTGCAAGTAAAATGAGTGTCGTTATTCCTATTATTTTTGGACTATTTGCCTACAATGAAAACTTAGGCTTACAAAAAGCATTGGGTATATTATTAGCTTTAGTGGCTGTTTATCTAGCCTCATTAAAAGCTAAATCCAACGAAAAATTTTCGATTAAAAGCCTATGGCTTCCGTTGTTACTATTTTTGGGATCTGGTACTATAGATACCACAATAAAATATGTCGAAACTACTTTTGTGCCAGAAAATGGTATTCCAATCTTCTCTGCCTCAATTTTTTTAATTGCAGGATTAATTGGTATAGGCATGCTTTCCGCGAAAGCGATACAAAAACAATTTACATTTGATCCTAAAAGTTTAATATCTGGTTTTATTTTAGGAATAGTTAACTACTACTCCATCTACACTTTACTTAAAGCATTAAATGCTGATAATTTTGAAAGTTCGACAATATTTACAGTTAATAATGTATCAATTGTAATGTTATCTACCTTATTAGGTCTACTCTTTTTTAAAGAACGTTTATTGCTTAAAAACTGGATAGGCATTGGTGTTGCTGTAATTGCTATACTTTTGGTAACTTTAGCTTAATTTATGGAAGCAGACGTTTATAAAACTATTACTAAACCTAGTGAAGAGGTTTTATTTAAAGACAAAAATTCTAAGTTTTTTGGCTATGCCTACCCTGTCACTACAGAAGATAAAATTAAACAGCATCTAGAGGATTTAAAAAAACAACACCATCAAGCTAGACATTGGTGTTATGCCTATCAAATCGGGACCGAAACCATTGCTTACAGAGCTAATGATGATGGTGAGCCTAGCAATAGTGCTGGAATGCCAATTTATGGTCAAATACAATCTTTTGAAGTTACAAACGTTTTAATTGTAGTAGTACGCTATTTTGGAGGTGTTAAACTTGGCGTTGGTGGTTTAATTAATGCTTATCGCACAGGTGCACAATTAGCCTTAGAAGCATCAAATATAATTGAGCGTACTATTAATATTGATTATTTAATTACTTGCGAATATGATTTAATGAACAAAGTCATGAGGGTTATTAAAGAAAAAAACTTAAATATTATCAATCAAAAATTAGAATTAAACTGTGAAATAACAATTTCGGTTAGAAAAAAAGAGGCCGAATCTATAAAATCAATATTTGACTCGATTTACAAAGTTGACATCAAAACTTTGTAATATTAATTTTTTAAAGCTTCTAAAAAATATTTTGGAGGTCTAGTTGGTCGTTTTGTTTTCATATTTAAAAATGCCAAAATCACACTTGCTGTGCTTAAAATTTGACCTGATTTATTAACAATTTCATATTCAAACTCTACCAGTGCTGTAGGCATTTGTTTCAGCTTGGTTTTTACCGTAATTACGTCATCATAAAGGATAGGAATTTTATAATTTACGGATAAAGATACCACTGGTAAACCAACACCTTCCTCTTCCATTTTTTTATAAGAAATTCCTAATTTTCTTAACCACTCAATTCTAGCTAATTCTAGATATAATGCGTAATTCGCATGATGAACGACACCCATTTGATCGGTTTCAGAATATCGCACTCTTATTTCAATTTCATCTTGTTTTATACTCATTTATCTAATTATTTTTTGTAGCTTGATTGACTAAACTAACATGAGGAAAAAAAACTGAATATTCAATAGTAAATCATTTTTTTTTACGTTTTTTGTTCACATATTTGCCACGCTTAGAAACTAAGTTGTCTTAATCGCTATACAGGCAAAAATAACTAACATTTAATATATTTTAAAATTAACATGAGTATAACTGCGCAATCGGTCTGGAATAACTGTCTACTTTTTATAAAGGATAATATCCAACCACAAGCTTACAAAACATGGTTTGAACCTATTGTAGCGGTAAAACTTGCAGATAATGCTTTAAGCATTCAGGTCCCAAGTAAATTTTTTTACGAATGGCTAGAAGAGCATTACGTAAAATTGTTAAAAGTGTCTTTAACTAAAGAGTTAGGCGATACTGCTAAACTGGTTTACATTATTAAAATGGAAAACACGTATGGCAACAAACAACCGTTTACAGAAAAAATTCCGAGTTCTAATAGAAGTGCTGTAAAGTCTCAGGATGTAGACGTACCACTTAATAACAAAAATCGCGAATTACGAAATCCGTTTATAATTCCTGGAATTAGAAACGTAAAAATAGAATCTCAACTTAATCCTAACTATAATTTTGATAACTTTTTAGAAGGTGACTCTAACCGTTTAGCACGTAGTGCTGGTTTAGCTGTATCTGCAAAACCTGGTGGAACTTCTTTTAATCCGTTATTAATATTTGGTGGTGTTGGATTAGGTAAAACACACTTAGCGCATGCTATAGGTGTGGATATCAAAGACAAATATCCTGAAAAAACAGTATTATATATTTCTGCTGAAAAATTTACGCAACAATATATAGACTCTGTTAAAAAGAACAACCGTAATGACTTTATACATTTTTATCAATTAATAGATGTATTGGTTATTGATGATGTACAATTTTTATCAGGAAAATCAGGAACACAAGATGTGTTTTTCCATATTTTTAACCACTTGCACCAAAATGGAAAACAAGTTATTTTAACTAGTGACAAAGCTCCTGTGGACATGCAAGATATTGAACAACGTTTATTATCGAGATTTAAATGGGGACTTTCAGCCGAGTTACAAACTCCTGATTTTGAAACCAGAGTTTCTATTTTAAAAAACAAATTATATCGTGATGGTGTAGAGATGCCTGAAGATATTATCAACTATGTTGCTAAAAACATTAAATCTAATATTAGAGAGCTTGAAGGTGCTATTATATCGCTTATTGCCCAATCGTCTTTCAATAAAAAAGAAGTTAATATTGAGTTAGCAAAACAGGTTGTAGAAAAATTTGTTAAAAACACTAAACGTGAAGTTTCTATAGATTACATTCAAAAAATAGTCTCTGATTATTTCCAAATGGATGTAGACACACTACAATCTAAAACTAGAAAGCGTCACATTGTTCAAGCTAGACAATTGGCTATGTTTTTTGCAAAAAAACTAACCAAGGCATCATTAGCTAGTATTGGATCTCAAATTGGTAAACGTGATCATGCAACTGTATTACACGCTTGTAAAACTGTAGACAACTTATCAGCTACAGACAAGCAATTTAAAAAATACGTTGAGGATTTAACTAAGAAGCTTACAGTATAAATATATTACAAAATGACTAAAATTTTAATGGTATGCTTAGGAAACATTTGTCGTTCTCCTCTAGCTGAAGGTATCTTAAAATCAAAGTTAGACAATACATACATTGTAGATTCAGCAGGCACAAGTAGCTATCATATTGGTAACAAACCAGATCCTAGATCTATTACTACTGCAAAAAAACATAATATAGACATTACCAAACAACGTGCTAGACAGTTTACAAAACAAGATTTTTTAGATTTTGATATTATCTATGCTATGGATAACTCAAACTATGATAATATTTTAGCTTTAGCTGAAAACGAAACAGACAAATCAAAAGTAAAGCTAATTTTAAACGAAAGCTTTCCTAATAAAAACCTTGATGTTCCTGATCCTTATTATGGAGGAAACAATGGTTTTGAAAAAGTGTATACTTTATTAAATGATGCTTGCCAAAAAATAAGCACAAGTCTAAATAGTAACACCTAATTAAATACTTTAAACGACCATGACTAAAGGTAAATTATACTTAATACCAAACACCTTAGGAGACTCTAATCCGTTTTTAGTATTACCAGCTCAAGTCAAGACTATTGTAGACAGTTTAGATACATTTGTTGTAGAAAACTCTAAAGCAGGTCGAAAGTTTATAAAAAGCATTGCTCCAGAAAAACAACAATCAAGCCTTACCATTTTTGAGTTAAATAAACATACTGAGCCACAAGATTTACCAAATTTTATTACACCTTGTTTAGAAGGACAAAATATGGGATTATTATCTGACGCTGGTTGTCCTGGTATAGCTGATCCAGGAGCTGACATTGTTAGTTTAGCCCATAAAAACAACATCCAAGTTGTACCTTTAGTTGGACCATCCTCTATCCTATTAGCTATGATGGCTTCTGGGATGAATGGACAAAGCTTTGCTTTTAATGGGTATCTGCCAATTGATAAAAATGAAAGAAAATCTGAAATAAAACGTCTAGAACGTTTAAGTTTTGAGCATAATCAAACACAATCTTTTATTGAAACACCTTACAGAAATAATAAATTTTTGGAAGATTTATGTAACACTTTAAGTGATAGTACAGAAATATGCGTCGCTTGCGACATTACCTTGCCAACTGAATTAATTAAAACAAAAACAGCCAGTCAATGGAAAAAAAATAGTGTTGACCTACATAAAAGACCAACACTATTTATAATTCATAAACCTAGCTTTTAAGCTCTGTCGTACTCTACTTTTACTCGTTTTGAAGCTTTAATCAAAGACGTATCATAGCCAGAAAACTTTTTTAAGTAATGTCTAATAGTTGTACCATTAGCATCAGCAAAACCATTTTGACCGTAACTTCTTAAGTATTTTTTTACATTTCCTGGACCTGCTAAATGCGCTGCAGCTAATATTCCAGACTCGGTTACTTTAATACCATTGATATAACTTCCTTTAAAACGCTTAATATCACGTCTTAAAACCCATTTATTACGTTGTGCATTAGCTATAAATGCTTTTTCTTGTAATTCTGGATTGCTTAAAAAGTACTGTGGATGATAAATACCTATCAATCTTAACGTACCTTTTCCAAATTGATATTTACCTAAATATCCAAATTGGTTAACTCTAAAGTAATCGTTTTGCGATTCTTTAAAACCTAAGGCTTCTTTAAAACCAGTAAACGTTTTTCCTAATTCAGGACTAAACTCTGGTAACTGGTAAGATTGTAAATTAGAAGCAATCTCTTTGTGTTCTATATTTTCAAAGTCAACCTTGTCAGTTTCAATTTTATCTATTAATTTAACATTTTCAGTTGTATTATAAAATACAACGATTAGTAAAATTGATATTGTAAATGCTAGGGATAATAACTTTCCAATATTTTTTTTCATTTGTATTGATTTAAAAGTCTGTTTTTTAATAATCTATAGACTTAAATTTCAGCGTGCAAATATACAACAATTTTAATAATACTGAAAATCAATATGTTAACTTATGTTAAAAGTAAATTAAGTGTCCTTTTAGCTTACCTTTACTATTAATTTGAAGTGTTGGAAAAGGTATTTTTATCACATTAATTATGTTAAAAAACTGCTTAAAAAAGACAGAATTAGTCTTTATTTTTGTTAAATCCAAATCTAAGCTTAAATAGAATTGTTTGGTTCTTTTTTGATTAGGAAAACTCACATTCTGTAAATTTTCATTGCCATATAGTAGTCCATCGACTCCGTAACCAACTGCTAAATTTAACCATTTAGGTATCTTACTGTCTTTATAAAATGACTGTAAATTAGCACTTAGCCAATAGGTTTGACCATTATAATCTTTTAAAATTTCTTCTAATAAACCATTCCCTAATTTATTTGGATTTTGATTTGCATATGGACTTTGACTAAACGAATACTTTAATTGCAATCGTTGCTCATCCCATAACAGTTCTTGTCCAATAAACAAGCCTACACCTGCTGCATTAGCAGTAAAATCTCCCCAAGAAAATCCCCATTCTGATGAAAAACCATCTAAAATTTCGACTGCAGTCAAAAAAGAAAAACCTAAAGTTGCACCATAAATCAATTGATTTTTTTTGGAAACACCACTCCAATTTAAAGTTTGAGCACTAAAACGTCCTAATTGATAAGCAGTAAAACTATGACCTAATTTATCCATTTTAAACCACTCAGAATTATCATTAGTTGTATGAAATTTAGAGCGTTTATAGTCAGAATACCATAATGTATTTAAACCTATAATAGATAATGAGGCTAAACTAACCTCTGTTATTATAACGGATTTACGCCTTTTAGTATGTAATGTATCACTTGGTTTAAAAAAAGACGCTGTTTTGGTTTGTGCTGCAGCAGTAAAAATAAAACAAAGACAAAAAGCAAGTGTGAAAAATTTAATCAATCAATTATCTATTTACACCTTGGCTATTGATCCAACGTACATATTCGTTTTTATTTGCATTATGTTGGCTAAGTGTTTTGGCAAACTTATGGTAACCAAAGTTTTTAACATTAGCAACAAAATAAAAGTAGTCATGATCTTCTGCATTCAAGACTGCATCAATAGCAGAAACATCTGGCATTGTTATAGGTCCTGGAGGAATACTTGCGTATTTATAAGTGTTGTAAGGCGAATCTATTTCAAGATCTTTATATAATACACGTTTTATGATTTGATCAAAATCGTTTTCTTTTAATTTTTTTGAATATATAACCGTTGGATCCGCTTGTAAAGGCATGCCTTTTTTGATTCGGTTTAAGTAAACGCCTGCAACTCTTGGTCTTTCGTCCACTTTTGCAGTTTCTTTTTGAACTATAGATGCAATGGTTACAACCTCATTAACCGATAAATCTAAAGCTTTGCGTTTGGCTTGTCTGGAAGGATTCCAAAATCGGAAATATTCTTTTAACATTTTATCTCTAAATCCTTCAGCTGAAGTATTCCAAAACACTTCATAGCTATTAGGCACATACATATTTAAAACCGTTTGCTTAGTAAACTTATGCTTATCCATAAACGCTTTATCTGTCATAGCTTGAAGTAAACTTAGGCTATCTGGTTCTATTTGTTGAGCAATACGACCAGCTAAATTCTGAATACGCTCTTGATTATTAAAACTTAATTTTAATGGTAAGTTTTTACTTCTAATAGAGTTTATAATGTCATTATTGCTCATGTTTTTATCAATTGCAAAACGACCTGCTTTAATATTAGTAGTGTATTTTTTACGTTCGGCTAAAGCATCAAAACTGTCTATATCCTTTAATAATGGTTCTAATTGTGCTCTTACCATATCATAACTTGCATTAGTTGGCACATATATAAATGCTTGATCGTTATTAAAAGCTGTGTTTTGTTTAAACATGGCTCCGTAAATAAAGTAGGCAAAATAGGCAGCTACCACTAAGCCAATTAATGCTATAGCTACTAAAATTTTTTTAATATACATTGGTATTAATTAATTGAAATAAATATTCGTTTTTGTATTGTCCGTTTAAAAAATTCCAATCCTTTTTTAAACCTATTTCTTTAAATCCCTGATTTTTAAACAAGGCTAAGCTTGCAGTATTATCTTCACTAATATTACAATATAATTGGTGTAAATCTAAATGCTTAAAGCAATAATTACAAAGTAATTGTACCGCTTCTTTACCATAACCTTTAGCTCTGTCTTGCGTTTGTTTAATTAAAATACCAATACCTGCTCTTCTGTTTTTATAATCAAAATCAAAGACATCAATCATACCTAAAGCTTCATGATTGTTATTACAAATGACTAAACGTAATTGCTTAACTTCAAAAATATCTTTATGAGCATTATCTAAATATTGTTTTATTAGATACTTAGAGTAAGGTGTTATGGTATTGCTTATTTGCCAAATAGACTCGTCATTTTCAATAGTATGGATAAATGCTAAATCTTCGGGCTCTAAAGCACGTAAATATATCTGTTTACCTGTTAATGTTAACATGTTATTGTACCTTTAAAAACTTGTGTTGCTGGTCCAATTAACATGACTTTTTTATAGGTATCATTATCTTTTTTAAAAGATACTTTTAATTGTCCTCCTGGTACATTTAAATTTAATTGTGAAGCTGTACTTTTTCCAGAATCATGCATAGCTATTGCAACTGCAGTTGCACCTGTACCACAGGATAAGGTTTCGTCCTCTACTCCTCTTTCGTAAGTTCTAACAGTAAATGTATCCTCATTTTCTTGCTGGACAAAGTTAACGTTGGTTCCTGCTTGATTATAAGGTTGTCCGTATCTAATTTTTGCACCTTCGGTTTTAACATCAAAATTAGCAATATCTTTAACAAACTGAACGTGATGTGGTGATCCTGTATCTAAAAATTGATGTGTATCAAAGGTATCTATGCTCTCTACATCTTTCATTTGTAAATGGACTAAATTGTCTTGGATTTTGGCATAATGTAATCCATCAATGGCTTCAAAAGTAGTCTCATGTTTAACAACTTGCAAAAATTCCGCGAATGCGACTAAACAACGTCCTCCATTACCACACATAGTACTTTGGTTTCCGTCTGCATTATAATACACCATTTTAAAGTCAACTTCAGGATGATTTTCTAGTAAAATCAGACCATCTGCTCCTATTCCAAATTTACGATCACATAAAAATGCGACCAATTTGGTGTCGTCTTTATCAAAAATTTGCTGTCTATTATCAATCATGACAAAGTCGTTACCTGTGCCTTGATATTTATAAAAAGTTAATGTCATTGGTGTACTAAATTGAATGACAAATATAAGTTTTTTCAGTTGTTAAAACGTCGTTAAAGTTGAAATTGACATTCAATAATTAATTAATTTTAATCGTTATCTAATAAATCTAAACTAAGTTTTTTATGAAGAAGATGTTAACTTTGGTTTTAGTTTCGGTATTAGGAGGTGCAATTACCCTAGGAACATACAAAACCTTTCTTGAAAAAGAAGAACCGAAAATTGCAAATACAAACACACAGGATGATCCTGTTTTTTTACCTACCAATTACAACACAACAACCACTACTTTAGCTGCTGCTGAAGGTATAGATTTTACCACTGCTGCAGATCAAACTGTGCATGCTGTAGTACACGTTAAAAACGTGGCTTTAAATACTGCACAACCCACTTTACAAGACTTGTTTTATGGTCGTGTACCACAAAAAAGACAGTTAGGTACTGGAAGCGGAGTTATAATATCGCCAGATGGTTATATTATTACTAATAATCATGTTATTGAAGACTCTGAACAATTAAGCATTACACTTAATGACAACCGTACATTAGAAGCCAAAATTGTTGGTACAGATCCAAAAACAGACATTGCTTTGCTTAAAGTAGAAAGTGATGAGCAATTACCATATACCACTTTTGGCGATAGTGATACTGCTAAAATTGGCGAATGGGTTTTGGCTGTCGGAAATCCGTTTAACCTTACGTCTACAGTAACAGCAGGAATTATAAGTGCCAAATCTAGAGACTTAAGTGGTCGTAGCACGCAGTCTTTTATTCAGACTGATGCTGCTGTTAACCCAGGAAATTCTGGTGGTGCTTTAGTTAATACTGCTGGTCAGTTAATTGGTATTAATACTGCTATATCGTCTCAAACGGGATCTTATATTGGTTACTCTTTTGCTGTACCAAGTAATATTGCTAAAAAGGTAGTGCAAGATATTATGGAGTTTGGTAATGTCCAAAATGGAATTTTAGGTGTCTCTGGAGGTTCTTTAAATAGCGCTTTCGCGGAAAAACTGGGCATTGGTGAAACAGAAGGTTTTTATGTTGATGATGTAGAGGAAGATACAGGTGCAGAAGTTGCAGGTATAAAAAGTGGAGATATTATTAAGAAAATAGATAATATTAAAATCAGAAAATTTAGTGATCTTAGAGGTTTTTTAGACTCTAAACGTCCAAATGATGTTGTAAACATTACTTTACTTCGTGATGACCAACTTAAAAATGTACAAGTCACATTACTTAAAAACAATACCTTTGTTTTACCATTTATAGGTGTTATTAAAGAGGCTAAACCCGAAGATTTAAAAAAATATAAAACGGATAATGGTGTAAAAATTTTGAGGATAAACGGTAGTTATGGTCAATATTTAAGAAGTGAAGGTATAGAAGAAGGCAATATTATTACTGCTATTAATAACAAAAAAGTTAATAGTATTGAAGATGTAGAAGCTATATTAAACAATAGAGATACCTATCAACCTTTAAGTATTGAGCTTATAAACTCAAAAGGAGAAACTAATCGTTATGGACTAAGATAATCCTTGATTGCTTTGCTAGAAAAAGCTCTTAATTTTGAAAATTAAGAGCTTTTTTATTTTTTACACTTTTTACTTTACGAAATCGTTTGAAATATATACTTTTGCCGAAAATTTAGAAGTCTAAATTAACAACACATACTAAATAATTTAAAATGTCCATAAACGAAACTTACGAAAACGAATTAGCGTTTCAAGCAGACAGACGACGTGCTACAGTCGAATTTATTAAAATTGTTAGCGATTTGTGGTATGACAAATCTATAGAATTAGTGATTTTTAGAAATCAGTTAATTGATAGAAATGTTTCCGAAATTTTAAACCTTCATGAATATGCTGGAGAATTTGTTCAAAAACCAATCTCTATATTCGATTCGGTTGAAATTGCACAAGCTATTCAAACTTTAGATGTTCCACCTGCTAAATTGGATATTGGTAAATTAACTTACGAGTATCATTTAGAAGAAAAAAAATACAGCAATGCATTAGCATTTGTTTCGACTAAATTAAAAGGAGCTAGTCAGACTAAAGATATTAAACCAAAAGACGTAGTACTTTATGGTTTTGGACGTATTGGACGTTTGGTTGCAAGAGAGTTAATGACACGTACTGGAAAAGGTAGTCAATTACGTTTACGTGCAATTGTAACACGTGGTAAAGTCGATGCTACTGTTTTAGAAAAACGTGCTGCATTATTACGTAATGACTCTGTACATGGTGATTTTTCTGGAACTGTAACTACAGATTTAAAAAACGAAGCTTTAATTATTAACGGTACAACGGTTAAAATTATTTCGGCCAACCAACCGGAAGATATTGACTATACAAAGTATGGTATTAACAACGCTTTAATTATTGATAACACTGGTGTCTTTAGAGATAAAGAAGCTTTAACACGTTTAAAAAATTCTGCTGGAGCAGACAAAGTTTTATTAACAGCACCTGGAAAAGGAATACCTAATATTGTTTATGGTGTCAACCATTTACAAAACGATCCTGACAAAATAGATATTTTCTCTGCCGCATCATGTACAACCAATGCTATTACACCTGTTTTAAAAGCAATGGAAGATACTTATGGTGTTAAAAGTGGACACCTAGAAACTATACATGCTTACACTAATGACCAAAATTTAGTAGATAATTTCCATAAAAAATACAGACGTGGACGTGCTGCTGCTTTAAATATGGTTATTACCGAAACTGGAGCTGGACAAGCAGTCTCTAAAGCATTACCAAGTTTTGAAGGTAAATTAACATCAAACGCAATACGTGTACCAGTACCAAATGGATCTTTAGCTATTTTAAATTTAGAACTTAGCACCAAAACATCTTTAGACAGTATAAATGCTACTATTAAAAAGTATGCTTTAGAAGGTGATTTAGTCGAGCAAATTAAATACGAAATGAGTGATGAGCTAGTATCAAGTGATATTATTGGTAGCTCTGCTCCTTCTATTTATGATAGTAAAGCTACTTTAGTTAGAAAAGATGGTAAAAATGCAATCGTTTACGTTTGGTATGATAATGAGTATGGTTACAGTCATCAAGTCATTAGGTTAGCAAAATATATTGCTAAAGTTAGACGTTTTACTTACTATTAACATCTAAATAGTATTTACAGTCGTATATATAAAAGCCTCGCATTTGTGAGGCTTTTTGTTATTTTTAAACCCTATTTTTTATATTTTCGCAAAGCGAAAGACAACAAATACAATACAATGCGCCACACACAATTATTATTAGCAACAGTTTTTATCTTCTTATTTTCATTTACTATTACAACACAAGCACAAACTAATGAAGATGATGACAAACTATCTTTAGACTCTGGTACGCTTGAAAATCAATTTGAATACCTTACTAAAAAGTCTACTAATTGGAGAGATCAACGCGGACAATCCTTTGAAGTTATAAGAAACGAGTGGGTTGCCAAAATAAAATCACACACATTAGACTCTGTAAACGCATTAAAAAAAGAATTATTAGACACTCAAAATAAAGTACTATCTCAAAATCAAGAAATTGACAAATTAAAAAGTAACTTATCAAATACAAAAACAGACTTAAAAGAAACCAATATTGAAAAAGACAATATGTCTTTACTAGGTTTACAAATGAGTAAAACTGGTTACAATACTTTACTTTGGTCTATTATTGGTGGTTTATTAGCATTTTTATTCTTCTTTATTTATAAATTTAAAAACAGTAATTCTGTTACTAAAGAAGCTAAGTTAAAATTAGAAGAAACAGAAAACGAATTTGAAGAACACAGACGTAATGCGCTAGAGCGAGAACAAAAAGTTAGACGTCAACTTCAAGATGAAATCAATAAAAACAGGAATAGTTAATTAGCTATTTAAGTATGACAATTTAAAACTGTAAATTAATTTTTACAGTTTTTTTATGCTCAAAATTGAAATTATTAAACTGTTAAGACTGCAAAAAAGACATGTAAACTTATCTAAATGTAAAATAAACTTTACATTTGTTGAAACGTGAAAAAATTTAGACATGAAAACACATTATCTTTTATCAAACAACTATAAAGTTATAGGATGGGTAATTTTAATATTAGGCTTACTAACAGGAATTGTATTTTACAAAACTATTTTAGATGGTGAATTATTACAAACTAATGTATTGGTTTTGTATAATTCTGATAGCTTATTTGACAGTAACAATGGTTTCTTTAAAATAATCGAAAATGGTATTTTAGATGAAATTGTTGCAATACTAATTATTGTTGGTGGTTTAATGGTAGGATTTAGTAAAGAGAAAATAGAAGATGAATTTATTTTTCAATTAAGAAAAACATCTTTAGTTTGGGCTATTATATTTAATTATATAGTTTTAATGTTTGCAATTGTATTAGTATACAATATGACCTTTTTTGAAGTTTTAATTTTTAACATGTTTACACCTTTATTTTTTTTTATAATACGTTTTAATTTTCTTAAATATAAATCTAGAAATTATGACGAATAAAATTAAAGTACATCGTGCTATTCATAATTTAACACAAGCAGATTTAGCAAATAAAATAGGCGTTAGTAGACAAACCATAAATGCTATGGAAAAAAACAAATACGTACCGTCTACAGTTTTAGCTTTAAAATTATCTAAAGTATTTAACGTTTCTGTTCATGATATTTTTGAACTTGAAGAAATAGATTAAAAAAAAAGTGCAACCCAATGGATTGCACTTTTTATATTTTATAATCTATAGATTACATTCCTCCCCATTCTTTTAATGAGTCTGTATTCATTTTTACATAATCAGCATTACCTGCTTTAGTTGCCAACTCTAAAGACTGCTTTGCAGCTTTAATCGCACCTTTTTTATCGCCAGCTTTAGCGTTAATTAAAGACTGTTGACGTAACCACCAAAACTTAGGAGAATCTTTAGACATATCAATAGCCTTGTTCATCCAAGTAACCGCTTGCTTAATATCTTTACCAGATTCTAAATAGTAACGTGCAGAAGCATAATAATCGTTAGCACTTGGTCCATTCATGGTTTTATTAATAGCATCTGTAACAGTTTTATCAGTTGCTACATCAATTTTAACAGCAACATATGCTTTTTCCCACATGATACCTAACATTGCAGAATCGTTAGTTAAATCGTCAAATGATATTGTAAACGTTTCAATATCCATAGGTAAGTTATAAACTTCTGCAGATACTTTTGCAACAACTTTAGATTCGTCTAATGTCTTTGGTGTTCCCCAATTATTTGTATCACTATAAAAAATAACATCCCAACTAGATTTGTTAGGAACTGTAAATACAGCATAAGATCCAGCTTTTAGGGCCTTTCCTCCTATTGTAACATCACTACCAAAGTTAATTATTGTATTATTATTTGCTCCTGTTCTCCATAATTTTCCAAAAGGAACTAGGTTTCCAAATATTTCACGACCTCTCATAGATGGTCTTGAATATTCTAAAGTTACATCTGTAAGACCAACTTTTTGTTCTATTTTTTGAAACGGACTGGGTTGAGGCGTCTCAATTTGTGCATTAACAGCAAAAGATACCGTCAATACCATAATTAATGTAAATAATTTTTTCATGGTTATATTTTGATTTTTTATTAACGTAAAATTAAGCATAACTACAACCTTGTTTGTTAATAAAATCTTAAAATAATAGTAGACAATTTTTCTAATTAATATATTAATCGTAATATTGCGATGTACAAATTAATAAAAGAAAAATGGGATTAGTTAAAACCGAAAAATTTTCAGATTCACAAAATCAAATTGCTCTATTTGCAAAAGCTTTTGGGCATCCAGCAAGAGTTGCAATCATTCAGCATTTATTTAAAATTAATACTTGCGTTTGTGGTGATTTAGTGGAAGAAATAGGTTTGGCACAACCTACAATCTCTCAGCATTTAAAAGAATTAAAAAAATTAGGTTTAATTCAGGGTACTATTGAAGGTACAAGTGTTTGTTATTGTATTGACACAGACAATTGGACTGCAATGAAAACCATATTAAACGGATTTTTGGACAACGATTTAAACAGCAATACTTGTTGCTAATACAAATATATTAATCATAATAAAAACACAAATTATGACATTATCAGAAATTAAAACACACTTATCAAAATTAGACACTATTTCATTTACATTACCTGATGGCAGCTTAGTACCAAATCATTTTCATGTCACGGAAGTGGGACTAGTAACTAAAAATTTTATCGACTGTGGTGGTACTGTAAGACAAGAAAAGAAGGTTAATTTTCAGTTATGGAATGCAGATGATTATGATCATAGATTACATCCTGAAAAATTGGTTAATATCATTCAATTATCAGAAAACATTTTTAATCTAGAAGGTTTAGATATTGAAGTAGAATTTCAAGGCGAACAAACAATTCAAAAATTCGGAATAGAGTTTCAAGACAATACATTTAAGTTAACGTCATTAGTAACAGACTGTTTAGCTAAAGACAAATGTGGTATACCTGAGCCAAAACAAAAATTACAATTTTCTGAAATACAAGCAGGTAACTCTTGTGCGCCTGGATCTGGATGTTGTTAAACTACACAAGTAAATAAACCATTTAAAATAGTAGGCTTAACACTGTTACATCTGGAGCTTACAAGCCATTATAATGCCTAATAACATAGCTAGTTTAAAATTGCACACAAATAATAATTTTAGACAAATTGGCTACAAAGAAAAATAGGACAATTAAATGGTGTTTGGCTTGATAACATCATATTAGAAAGACGAAATAAAATTATTGGTATCTAAAATTCATTTAAAATGAACACAAAAATCAAAGATTATATAAGCACGTTAACTATTGAAACTATAGCAGATCAACGTAAAGCTGTTTTACAACCGTTAATAGATTTTATTAAAGATAAAAAAGCGAATAAACAACCCATAAACATTAATTTTATTTGTACGCACAACTCAAGACGTAGTCATTTATCTCAAGTTTGGGCACAAGTCATGGCAGACTATTTTAAGATTAACCAAGTGGCTTGTTATTCTGGAGGTACAGAAGCGACAGCATTGTTTCCTAAAGTAGCAGATACATTGGCTAAAACAGGCTTTGATATTAAAATAATTGCCGAAAGCAACAATCCTGTTTACAGTATTAAATTTGATGATAATAGCCTGCCAATTATAGGATTTTCTAAAACATATGACGATACATTTAATCCAACCTCTAATTTTGCTGCAATAATGACGTGCTCTCAAGCAGATGGTGGCTGTCCATTTATTGCTGGAGCAGAAAAACGCATACCAATTACATTTGAAGATCCTAAAGCATACGATAATACAGAGTTACAGGATGAAAAATATCTAGAGCGATCTACACAAATTGCTACTGAAATGAAATACATTTTTAATAAAGCAATCGCCTAAAACATATTATTTATATAAATCTACATTAGCATCCTAAAATAGCTTCTTACAAGCTACTTTAGGATGTTTTTTATATCAAAAATTCACCTCTCAAATTGAAGGTCACACAAAGTCTTGTTAAATTTTGTTTAACCATATTAAAATATCGTTAAACATTTTGTATCTTTATGCCATCAAAATTTTATATGATGGCAAAAAAAAAGACAATTAGCTCAAACGACATTATCTCATTTTACATGGATTACGTCCTTGAACACAATCATAAACCTAAAAGTATTTATGCTTTTGCGAAGCAAAATAATTTTGACGAAGCTAAGTTTTATGAATACTTTGGTAATTTTGAAGCTATTGAAAAAGGTATCTTTCAAGCCTTTTTTGATAATACACACAAAGCGCTTGAAGCAAGCGAGGATTATGCTAATTTTGAGCCAAGAAATAAACTATTAAGCTTCTACTTCACTTTTTTTGAAAACCTAACAGCCAACAGAAGTTATGTGATTTATGCATTACATCAACATAAAAACAGCTTGAAAAATTATAAAGTATTATCAGGTCTAAAAACAAGTTTCACACATTACATTAAAGATTTAGATATAGAATTAATTGATGTTAAACAAGAGCAATTAAACAAAATACAAGACAGAGGTTTAACCGAAACTGCTTGGCTTCAATTGCTATTAACTTTAAAGTTTTGGATGGATGACACTTCTGCTTCATTTGAAAAAACAGACATATTTATAGAAAAATCTGTTAACACAAGCTTTGATGTATTAAACATTGCTCCTTTAAAAAGTTTAATTGACTTCGGGAAATTCATTTTTAAAGAAAAGGTAAAAACAAGTTAATTATAACACTCATAATTAGAGTGTGTTGTAGGATACTATTTTAAGTATCAACCCATTTAAATTTAAAACTATTGAAAACAATAGACAAAATACCAACATCAAAAATATCTAGAGCGACCAAGCTGGTAACTACAGGTGCAAAAGTTGGTGTTAATTATATAAAATATTATGGTGACAAAATCACCAAAACTGAAGCTGAAGCTAAAGATAGACTCAACAAAAATAATGCTGAAGACATTTATGATAGTTTAAAACAGCTTAAAGGAAGTGCATTAAAAGTTGCTCAAATGCTAAGCATGGAAAAAAGTATTTTACCACAAGCTTACGTGGAGAAGTTTTCTTTAGCACAATTTTCTGTTCCGCCATTATCAGCTCCTTTAGTTAGCAAAACATTTAAAAAATATTTCGGGAAACTACCAAGCCAAATTTACGACACCTTTAATCTTAATTCTGTAAATGCAGCCAGTATTGGCCAAGTGCATTTAGCCGAAAAGGATGGGAAAAAACTTGCTGTGAAAATTCAATATCCAGGTGTTGCAGATAGCATTGCTACAGATTTGGCTTTGGTAAAACCTATAGCTATTAAAATGTTTAATATTAAAGGTAAAGACTCGGATAAATACTTCCAAGAAGTTGAAAATAAATTAGTTGAAGAAACCAATTACATTCTAGAAGTTCAACAAAGTAAAGCAATTGTAGAGGCTTGCAAGCACATACCTAATCTTAAATTTCCTGAGTATTATGAAGATTTATCTTCAGAAAGAATCATCACAATGGATTGGATGGAAGGTGAGCATTTATCAGAATTTACTGCCTACAATACAGATCAAAACAAAGCGAATATTTTGGGGCAAGCGCTTTGGGACTTTTATATGTATCAAATGCATGTTATTAAAAAAGTACATGCAGATCCTCATCCTGGAAACTTTTTGGTGTCAAAATCAGGCGATTTAATTGCTTTAGATTTTGGTTGCATGAAAACTGTTCCGGAAGAGTTTTACGTTCCTTATTTTGAACTTGCTAAGCCAAATGTTATTAACAACAAAACGTTGTTTACAGACACAATGAACGAATTAGAAATATTAAGAAAAGACGATTCTGAAGAAGAACTAGCGTTTTTCTCGGCAATGTTTCATGAGTTATTAAGCTTGTTCACTAAACCATTTCATGAAAAAACCTTTGATTTTTCTGATCCAGAATTTTTCAATGCTATTTCAGAAATGGGACAACGCTACAGTAAAAGTACTGAACTTAAAAAAATGAACGGAAACAGAGGGTCTAAGCATTTCATTTATATAAACAGAACCTTTTTTGGATTGTACAATTTAATGTTTGATTTAAAAGCAAAAGACATAAAAATTAACAATTTCAAAAATCTTTAAATGGCATATTTTAGCAGACAAGACATCGATAACCTTGAGCATTTATTTAAAATAAATTTAATAAATAGCTGCTCAGGGTTTAAAAGCGCTAATTTAATTGGCACAAAATCTGCAGATGGTCAAGAAAATGTAGCTGTTTTTAGTTCTGTAACACATGTTGGCAGCAATCCACCTTTGCTTGGTTTTTTTTGTAGACCAACAACTGTAACTAGAAATACCTATGATAATATTAAAACGACTGGTAAATACACAATAAACCCTATCCAGTTAAATAATTTTGAAGATGCACATCATACCTCAGCTAAATATGATAGTACTATTTCTGAATTTGATGTTACCAATTTACAAGCAGAATATAAAGATGATTGTCCTGCTCCTTTTGTAAAGAATTCACCTTTACAACTTGATATGAGTTTTGTTGAAGACTACATTATTAAAGCAAATAATACCATACTTGTTATAGGTAAAATAAACGGAGTGTATATTAAGGATGATCTATTGGAAGATGATGGTTTTGTAAACTTATCTAAAGCCAATATTGCTGCAATTAATGGTTTAGATGGTTATGCCATACCAAAACTTGAAAAACGTTTAGAATACCAAAGACCAAAAAAGAAAGAAAAACTATAGAAAGACACAACGTCAGTTCTAGTAATTTTTAAAGAATAAAAAATTACATCAAGAACAACAAACCATATAAAATTAAAACCATGAGAATATTAGTAACAGGAGCAACAGGCTACATTGGTAAGCGCATTATTCCGTTACTACTAGAGCAAGGTCACACTGTTGTTTGTGCAGTAAGAGGAAAATTAAGAACCGAACGTCAATATCCTGAAGAAGACAATCTTCATATTGTTGAGGCTGATTTCTTAAAACCAGAAACACTTACTAATATTCCTAAAGATATTGATGCAGCTTATTATTTGATACATTCTATGTCAAATTCTGTAGATCAGTTTCATAAAATGGAAGAAGATTGTGCTGTAAATTTCAAAAATTATATTAAAACGACTAATGTTAAACAAGTTATTTACTTAAGCGGAATTACAAACGACACTAAACTATCTAAACATTTATTATCCAGAAAAAATGTCGAAACTACTTTACAATCCAAGCATTATGCTTTAACCGTTTTTAAAGCAGGTATAATTGTTGGATCTGGTAGTGCTAGTTTTGAAATTATTAGAGATTTAGTCGAAAAACTACCTGTAATGATTGCTCCAAAATGGCTAAACACAAAAACACAACCTATTGGTGTCAGAGATGTATTAGCTTTTTTAACTAAAGGTTTAGGTAAAACCGAATTATATAACACCTCTCACGATATTTTTGGACCAGAAGTCATGACTTATAAGCAAATGCTACTACAATTTGCTGAAGCTAGAAAGCTTAAACGATACATATTAACGGTTCCTGTAATGACACCAAAATTATCTAGTTATTGGTTGTATTTTGTGACCTCAACATCATACAAACTAGCATCGTCATTGGTAAATAGTATGGGAATTGAAATAATTGGTCAAAAAAGTAATATCAATTCTATTTTAGATATTCAACCTGTAAGCTACAAAAAAGCCATAAAATATGCTTTTGCTAAAATTGAAGGTAATGAGATTATCTCAAGCTGGAAAGATGCACTAATTAATAGTCGATTTAAAAAACGTGCTTCAACCAAATACCTTAAAGTACCAAAACATGGTTGCTTTAAAGATATCAAAGAGCAAAAGGTCCTTGACGAACAACGTACTCTGGAAAAAATTTGGGCTATTGGTGGAGAAAACGGTTGGTATTATGGTACATTTTTATGGAAAATTAGAGGCTTTTTAGACAAACTTGTTGGTGGTATTGGTTTACGTCGTGGACGCACTAATAAAACAGATATTAAAACTGGTGATGCATTAGATTTTTGGCGTGTATTATTAGCAGATAAAGACCAAAAAAGGTTAATCCTTTTTGCCGAAATGAAATTACCTGGAGAAGCTTGGTTAGAGTTTCAAGTTGCAAAAGGTAAAGTCTACCAACGTGCCACATTCAGACCTCGTGGATTAGCAGGAAGATTGTATTGGTATAGTGTTTTACCGTTTCATGGTTTTATTTTTAAAGGTATGATTAACAAAATAGCTAATGCCTAAAGGAGTAAAAAAACAACATTTACCATCTAAAAACTGTATAACCTGTGGGCTTCCATTTAGTTGGAGAAAAAAATGGGAAAAGAATTGGGAGAACGTAAAATATTGTAGTCAAAAATGCAGAACAAACAAGACAAAACCAGTCTAATTTGGTTTAAAAATAATTTAAGAACTCACGATAACATTTCGGTAACAAAAGCTTTAAATAATAGCGAAACTGTACTGGCAATTTATTGTTTTGATCCAAGAGATTTTGCAACTACAACTTATGGTTTTAAAAAAACAGAGCGTTTTAGAGCTCAATTTTTAATTGAAACTGTAAAAGATTTAAAAATACAATTAAACAAATTAAATATTCCTTTATTCGTTTACACGGAAACTCCAGAACGTGCCATTTCAAACTTAATTAAAGACTATACTATTACTGATGTTTATTATCAGAAAGAATGGACTTCAGAAGAAGTTTCGGTTATAAACCAAGTCAAAGGGTCTTGTCCAAAATCGGTAACTTTTAATGATGATTTTGATCAATTTTTATTTCATCCAGAAGATATTCCGTTTCAAACGGAAGCTTTGCCAAATGTTTTTACACAATTTAGAAAACAGTGCGAAAAACATTGTAAGGTCAGACCTATAACTGAGGTAATTTCAGCGAAAGCGAAAAATACAAACATTACCAACAACACTACTATTCCTGATTTAAACGATTTAGGATTGGAGTCCATTACATCACAACCTAACAGTGCATTTCCGTTTAAAGGAGGACAAACCGAAGCGTTAAAGCGTTTAAATCATTATTTTTTTAAAACTAAAAAATTAGGCTTTTATAAAAAAACGCGAAACGGATTGATTGGTACAGATTTTAGTAGCAAATTTTCGCCTTGGTTAGCTAATGGAAGTTTATCTGCTAAGCAAATTTATTTTGAAGTCATGCGCTTTGAGCAACTTCATTTTAAAAATCAATCAACGTATTGGTTAATTTTTGAACTGATTTGGCGTGACTATTTTAAATACGTCTCTTTAAAACATGGCAACCATATATTTAAATTAGAAGGCATATTACAAAAACAATACTCTTGGTCTTCTAACTCAAGTAAAATACAACAATGGATTGATGGCAATACACCAGAACCTTTTGTAAATGCCAATATGATTGAACTTAAAAAAACAGGCTGGATGAGTAATCGTGGTCGTCAAAATGTGGCTAGCTATTTTGCTAAAACTTTACAACTGGATTGGCGCATTGGAGCTAGTTATTTTGAAAGTTTACTTATAGATTATGATGTACACAGCAACTACGGAAATTGGATATACGTAGCAGGTGTTGGTAACGATCCAAGAGATCGTGTTTTTAATGTCAAGCTTCAAGCCCAACGTTACGATGCCAATGGAAAATACCAACGCTTATGGTTACAGGATACGCTGTTTTAGTTATTGTATTTTACTCAAGCTGTAATCATTAATAAACACACACTTACCATTTGAAAACACTAAGACTAATACTTGGCGACCAACTTAACAGCAAACACAGTTGGTATAAAGATAATCCTGACAACATCACGTATTGTTTATTTGAAATGCGTCAAGAAACCGACTACGTTAAACACCACATCCAAAAAGTAATTGGCTTTTTTGCTGCCATGCGTAATTTTGCAAACCACTTAAAAAACAGTGGGTTTGAAGTGATATATTTTAAGCTTGACGATAAAAACAATACGCAAGATTTAACAAGTAATCTTAACTACTTAATAAAACAACATAGCATTACAAACTTTGAGTATCAATTACCAGATGAGTATCGTTTCGATCAACAATTATCAAATTTCAGTAACTCATTAGACATTAAAACTAAATCGGTTTCAACAGAGCATTTTTATACCAAACGTCATGATTTAAAACAGTTTTTTAAAGGTAAAAAACAATACTTAATGGAAAACTTTTATCGTGACATGCGTAAAAAACACGATATACTAATGGTTGCAGACCAACCTGAAGGTGGCAAATGGAATTACGATAAAAGTAACCGTAATAAATGGAAAGGAGAGCATGCTATACCAAGTTATAAATATTATAAAAATAAGGTAGACGATATCGTTACTTTGCTAAACAAGCAAGAGGTTAAAACCATTGGTAAATTTGAAACAAAAACGTTTAGCTATCCTATAAACCGAGAACAAGCCTTAGACCAATTAAAATATTTCTGCGAAGAACTATTGATTCATTTTGGCGACTACCAAGATGCTATGCACACAGACCAAGTCTATTTATTTCACTCTAGATTATCGTTTGCAATTAACCTTAAAATAATTTCTCCTAAAAACGTAGTCGATACTGTATTAAATTATTGGCGCAAACATGGTCAAGACATAGCAATTAGCCAAGTAGAAGGTTTTATTAGACAAATTATTGGTTGGAGAGAATATATGCGTGGCATGTATTGGGCTTTAATGCCAGAATACAAAACACTTAACCATCTAGAAAACACTAATACTTTACCAGCTTTTTTCTGGACAGGAAATACAAAAATGAATTGCCTAAAACAAGCCATAACCAATAGTTTAGATAATGGTTACGCACACCATATCCAACGGTTAATGGTAACAGGTAATTTTGCTTTACTAGCGCAAATTAATCCTGATGATGTTGACGCATGGTATTTGGGTATTTATGTAGATGCTGTAGAGTGGGTTCAATTACCAAACACAAGAGGAATGAGTCAGTTTGCTGATGGCGGAAAAATAGCTACCAAACCTTATGTCTCTAGCGGAAGCTATATTAATAAAATGAGTAATTATTGTGACTCTTGTTATTATAATAAAAAAGAAAAATTAGGCGACAAAGCCTGTCCTTTTAATAGTTTGTATTGGAATTTTCTTGACGATAAACGCCCACAATTGGGCAATAATTTCAGGATGAAAATGATGTACAGTCTATTAGATAAAATGGATGCAAAACAAATAAGCGCAATTAAAGACAAAGCACAACAAATTATTGAAAATCCTGATAGTTTTTAAAAATCATCTCGATACAATTTTTAGAGAAAAACTAAAAATCAGGCGATGTGACAATTGCATAAAAATATTTATAAAAATAACATTAAAAACGCAACGTCACTTCGAGTGATTTGTGAGGTTCGAGCAAATTGTATCGAGAAGTAATAAAGAGAAATCAATAAAAATGAAACAAAACCTAAGCATCGTATGGCTAAAACGCGATCTTCGACTACAAGATAACGAAGCCATTGCTAATGCTTTAAACTCAGGTCAGCACACGCTCCTACTCTATACTTTTGAAGATTTTTTATTGCAAGACAAACATTACAGCCAACGTCACTGGGATTTTGTAAAACAATCTTTACAGGATTTAAACACACAATTACAACCCTATAATTCTAAAATTTTAGTAGTCAACAGCTCAATAATTAGCTTAATTAAGCAACTACAAAACCACTACACAATTACCCAAATCTTTTCTCATAAAGAAACTGGTATTTTATCTACTTTTAGTCGTGATATCGCTTTCGCGGAATTTCTAGCCAAGCACAATATTACTTGGACAGAAAACGACAATAATGGTGTACAACGTGGACTAACTAATAGGCACAATTGGTACGAGCGATGGAATGATTTTATGATGCAAGCCGAGTTTCAGTTTCAACCGAAACCTAGCCAGCTACTAACCATCAATCAAATTGAAACACTTGAAGACAGCCTAAACACTGTTTCCGTGACAACGAAATATTCAAAAACATTTCAAAAAGGAGGCACAACAACAGGATTAAAATACATGAAATCGTTTTATAATGGTCGTTACCATAATTACATGTATCATATCTCAAAACCCTTAGATGCCAGAACAGGTTGTAGTAGACTATCTCCTTACATCGCTTGGGGAAATTTATCCATTAAACAAGTTATAAATGGTGCGTCAGACGTTGTAAAACACAAAACACACAAAAGACACTTAAACGCATTTGTATCTAGACTACGTTGGCAAGCACACTTTATACAAAAGTTTGAAATGGAACATCAAATGGAGTTTAAAAGTGTAAACAAAGGCTATCATCAACTTAACAAACCCGTTAATTTAAAACATCAAGAAGCCTGGAAAACTGGACAAACAGGTTTTCCGTTAGTAGATGCTTGCATGCGATGTTTACAAGAAACTGGCTATTTAAATTTTAGAATGCGTGCTTTAGTCGTTTCATTTTTCACACATAACTTATGGCAACCTTGGCAAGACATGAGCGAACATCTAGCAAGTCTATTCTTAGATTTTGAACCAGGCATACATTATCCACAAATACAAATGCAAGCTGGCGAAACTGGTATAAATATGTTACGTATTTATAATCCGTTAAAAAACAGCTTAGAGCATGATCCTGAAGGTTTGTTTATTAAACAATGGGTACCCGAATTAGCAAATTTGGACACTGCGTTTGTACATGACCCAAGTACAATGACATATTTTGATCAGCAACTAACAGATTTTCAATTAGGAAGAGATTATCCTTTTCCAATAGTAAACGAAAAAAAAACAAGAAAATTTGCTAGTGATACACTTTGGAACATGAAAGACAATACTTTAGTAAAAAAAGAAAGTAAACGCATACTATTACGACATACTCTTAACGACCGTAAACGCCTAATACCTAACAATAAGTAACTGTTATAATTGTATAAACAAATAATATGTTAATTTTTGTTTAACTAATTAGAATAAAGGTTAAACATTTTATATATTTGATATATATAAAAAATAACATTACATTAATTGCTTTTAAACACAACACATAACAATAAAGATAACAACAAGTTAATAAATAATTTAGTTGGTAAGCCATTTTCATTTTTACAAATAATAAAATTAAAAGGTATTGGATCTAAAAGAATGATTGTGGACGATGTCAGTCCAAATATGGCATCAATTTTGAATACAGTTAGTGATACTAATTATGGTAATATAGAGTTAAGACCAAAAGGTATTTTAATACATATTACCAAAGGATTAAAAAATTTTACTTGGGCAATTCCGTATTATAAATTAGTAATTTACAAGACCAACGGATCTAGTATACATTCAAATGGAAAATTTATTCATTTCAGAAATAACAAAACTTTTAGAGAAAATAAGAAGTTTTTTAATAAATTGATGAATGAAAAAGTGAAATTTGACGAACAATACAATTTTTCGCCATTTTAAATGAAAAAAGAATTTACAATAGAAGAAACCGACAGAATAATTGAAATGGCTTGGGAAGACCGTACTACTTTTGATGCTATCAAGTTTCAATTTGGTTTAAAAGAACAAGACGTTATTAAATTAATGCGTCGTGAAATGAAATTGAGCAGCTTTAAAATGTGGAGACAACGCGTACAAGGTAGAAGCACAAAACATAGTAAAAAAAGACCTTTTGAAGAGGGTCGTTTTAAATGCTCTAGACAAAAACAGATTACACATAACAAAATATCTAAACGTTAGATAAATAAACAACCTGCTTTGATTTGGCATGTTAAACCAAATACAGCAATTAAAAAGACAAAATGAACAAACAAAACACAGTAGTAGATCATGACAAATACAGCCTTAATGGTTTTGATCATGAAGATATAGGTGACGATCACCTTTACACTGGACTTGAAACACCAATGAAAGCAGATGCTTTCAAGCTTTCAGACAGTGATAAAAAAGAAAGAATTGCTATTCTCTTTGAAGAAATAATGGATGTTTTGGGACTAGATTTAACAGATGATTCGTTAAAAGGAACACCAAAACGAGTTGCCAAAATGTATGTTGATGAAATATTTTCTGGATTAAACCCTCAAAATAGACCAAAAATTGCGTTATTTGACAACAAATACCAATACAATCAAATGTTGGTGGAGAAAAATATCACTTTCTACTCCAACTGCGAGCATCACTTTGTACCCATTATAGGTAAAGCTCACGTAGCTTATATTTCTTCAGGAAAAGTTATAGGCTTATCAAAATTAAACAGAATTGTACAGTATTATGCTAAGCGTCCTCAGGTACAAGAACGGTTAACAAATCAAATAGCAGAAGACCTAAAAGCAACATTAAATACAGAAGATGTTGCGGTTATTATTGATGCCAAACACTTATGTGTATCGTCACGAGGTATTAAAGATGAATCTTCTGCAACAGTGACGACGTTTTATGGTGGACAATTTAATACACCAGAAAAAATAGCCGAATTACAAAATTATTTAAAAGAGTAGCATTATGAGTATCGTAGAAAAAGCAATCGAATTTTCAGAAAGAAAGCACAAATTTATCACTACTAGCGATCGTATTCTTGCATCAAGAGAAGCTAAGGATTTAATCCTTGGAGTAAATGAACTTTACAAAGAAAACAAAGATCCTAAGTTAATGGATATTATGAAAGATTTAACCGCTATCAAACAAAAAATTGAAAAGCGTTTAAAAGGAAGACCATCTGCTGCATAAGTTGTAGATAACTATTAAATTACATATTAAGTGGTATTATTTAATAAGAGCAATCTTATTAATACCACTTTTTTTATACCTAATTTAAAAAAAAAGCTATGAAACATTTAGTCATTATTGGTGGTAGTAAAGGCATAGGAAAAGCAATTACTAACACTTTTTTAGAGACTCACAAAGTCACTAACATTAGTCGTACTGCTCCAGATTTTAGTCATAAAAACTTAGCACATCACTCTTGCGATATTTTAACAGATAATTTACCTGAGATTGATCAAGTAGACACGTTAATTTATTGTCCAGGAAGCATAAACTTAAAACCTATTGGTCGTTTAAAACTAGATGATTTTAGAGCGGATTTTGAAATTAATGTTATTGGTGCTGTCAAAGCAATTCAAAAATATGTCGACCCTTTAAAAAAAGGTCAAAACCCATCTGTAGTATTATTTAGTACTGTGGCTTCAAAATTAGGTATGCCTTTTCATGCTAGTGTTGCTGCTTCTAAAAGTGCTGTTGAAGGTTTAGTAAAATCTGTAGGTGCAGAATTAGCGCCAACAGTTAGGATTAATGCTATTGCACCAACAGTTACAGATACTGATTTAGCATCAAAACTACTTCGTAATGATAAAATGATTGAAAACATGACGGAAAGACATCCGCTTAAAAAGTTTTTAAATCCACAGGAGGTAGCAGATATGGCTCAGTTTTTAACTTCAGAAAAATCAGCTTCAATATCAGGACAAATATTTGAAATGGATTGTGGGATAGTAAGCTTTAAAATATAGTTGTTTATGAATCCTTTAAAAGCATTTGCTGCTACCTTATTTAGCAAAAATTCAGTAACTATAGACTATAACAATCTACCTAGTATTTACGATATAAAAATCAATAACCTACAAGGCAAAGCTATAGATTTGAACCAGTTTAAAGACAAGTATATTTTATTTGTAAATGTTGCTTCAAAGTGTGGTTTTACGCCACAATATAAAGATTTGCAAGACCTTTATGACCTGCACAAAAACAAGTTGCAAATTATTGGTGTTCCTTGTAACCAATTTGGAAGCCAAGAACCTGGAACTGCCGATACTATTGAGTCATTTTGTCAAGTAAATTATGGTGTTTCTTTTTTAATAACAGAAAAGATAGCAGTAAAAGGTAGACAACAACATTCTTTATACAGTTGGTTAACTAAAAAGGAAAAAAATGGAAAAAAGAGCTCTACAGTTAAATGGAACTTTCAAAAGTATTTAGTAAGTCCAGAAGGACAATGGTTGGACTACTACTACTCTACTACAAAACCAAATAGTTCTAAGATAACTAAGTATCTAAAATGAAAATATTTAAAGCCTTAGTATTATTTTTAATTATCAACTTTAGTGGATTAGCTATTGGCAGTTGGTTAATGGGTAATGGTCCATTAACAGATTGGTATATTAATTTAAACCAAGCACCTTGGACACCTCCAGGTTGGGTGTTTGGTGTAGCTTGGACGCTAATAATGATCTGTTTTTCGGTATATCTTGCGTATTTATTCAACACTAAAAAAACTAATTTACCAATACTGTTATTTGTAATTCAATTTATACTTAATGTTAGCTGGAATTACGTATTTTTTAATCAGCATATGGTTTTGGTTGGGTTAATAATCATAAGTTTACTTACAGTGCTTATATTTTTCTTCTTTTTCAATTATAAGAAAGATTTAAAAAAACGAAGCTATTTACTTTTACCATACATGATTTGGATGCTAATTGCAACTTCTCTTAATGCCTATATTCTTATAAATAATTAAACAGTAGTATCATGAAAATTTACAGATTACATAAAAAACAGAATTTACCAATTACAAAAGCTCAAGCTTGGGATTTTTTATCTGATCCTAAAAATTTAAAAGCAATTACTCCTGATTACATGAGTTTTGATATCTTACCAGGTGCAGATAGACCAATGTTTGCTGGACAAATTATACAATACATTGTTACACCTGTTTTGGGCATTAAAACAAAATGGGTTACTGAAATCACACACATAAAAGAAGGCGAGTATTTTGTAGACGAGCAACGCTTTGGACCTTATGCACTATGGCATCATAAACATTTTATTAAAGAAATTGATGGTGGTGTAGAAATGGAAGACATTATAGACTACAAAATTCCGTTAGGCATTTTAGGTCAATTGGCACATCCTATTTTGGTTAAACCAAAATTAGAAGAGATTTTTAAATATAGAACAGAAAAATTAGAACAACTTTTTGGTAAATATTAATACATGGCAACTACAGTAAATATTTTTTGGTTTAGACGCGATTTAAGATTGGATGATAATGTTGGTTTTTTTAATGCTTTAAAATCAGACCTTCCTGTATTGCCTATTTTTATTTTTGATAAAAATATTTTAGAGCAATTACCTGAGGATGATGCTAGAGTCAATTTTATTTTTGATACTCTACAAACCATGCGTGATACATTGCAAAGTGAACATAATAGTAGTTTAGCAATATATTATGATACACCAGAAGACGCTTTTAAAACCATAATAGAACAGTTTACGATTGACACTGTTTTTACTAATCATGACTATGAACCTTATGCGACTAAAAGAGACAAAAACATAAAACAATTATTAGATAAAAATAACATTAGCTTTAAAACGTATAAAGATCAAGTCATTTTTGAAAAGGATGAGGTCGTTAAAAAAGACGGAAAACCTTATGTGGTTTATACACCATACATGCGGTTATGGAAAGAAACTTTTAAATCTCATGATTTAACTATTTACTACACCAATCGTCATTTAGATAATTTAATTGAGCATACAAGACTACCAAATCTGACGTTAAGTGACATTGGTTTTAAAAGCGCATCACAAAACATTGAGGATTACAATGTAACACCAACATTAATCCAAGAATATGAAGACAAACGTAATTTTCCTGCTAAAGATGCGACCTCTAAACTAGGACCTCATTTACGTTTCGGGACTGTAAGTGTACGTAAAATGGTTAAAAAAGCTATTGCTGAAGACAATGAAATTTTCTGGCAAGAATTAATTTGGAGAGAATTTTTTATGCAAATACTTTGGCATTTTCCAGACACTCATAAAGATGCTTTTAAAGCTAAATATGATAGAATCGAATGGAGAAATAATGAAACCGAATTTAAAGCTTGGTGTAAAGGTGAAACAGGCTACCCTTTAGTTGATGCTGGTATGCGACAACTTAATAAAACTGGTTTTATGCACAATCGTGTACGTATGTTGGTTGGAAGTTTTTTATGTAAACACCTATTAATTGATTGGCGTTGGGGAGAAGCTTATTTTGCCGAAAAACTTCATGATTATGACATGTCCAGTAATGTTGGAAACTGGCAATGGATTGCTGGGTCTGGTGTTGATGCCTCTCCTTATTTCAGAATATTTAATCCTACAACACAAATTGACAAATTTGACAAACAACATGAATATATTAAACAATGGGTTCCGGATTATCAAGAGTTAACTTACCCCAAACCTATAGTAGATCATAAAGAAGCTAGAGAACGTTGCTTAAAGGTTTATAAAGAAGCTGTTGCTTAACAATATTAAAGAGGAAGTAAAATTCCTCTTTTTTTATTTCCTATATTTAATCTTGAATAATATATTGAACTTATGTTTTATGGGGCAAAATCTTGAAATGAAGTTATAGAACAACTAAATAAAAATTTAATACTTGAAAGCAAAACAAACCTATCTTAAAGGTAAATCTGTATTTATTGTATCATTAATAGTTATTACTATTACAGCTCTTACAGTATATCTAACTGGTATTAATTATAACAGATCTGTAACTTTAAACCTATATTTATCATTATCAATTATTGGAACAGTATTAATCTTATTTATGACATATGGACTTTATACTGGCGTCAAACTAAAAGATAATTACCCAAAAATTAAAACACTTAAATCCGGAGATTATATATCTTCAGCAGGTTCGTTTCCAGATATACAAGTACCAACTATTGATACCGAAGATGTTATTATTGGTATTGTCGTATCGTTTTTATTCTGGATAGTAACTTCAGTTTTACTTTTTCTGTTTTTAATTTTAATAGAAGCTATATTTTGGTTTTCTATTTTTATCCTTTTAGCTATGTTATATTGGGTCTTTTTTAGAGCTTTAAAATTAGTGTTTTCTAAATCTAAAACTACAAAAAACAACTTAGGCCTTTCTTTAATGTATGCGACCTTTTATACTACACTATACTTATCTTGGATATTTTTAATTGCTTACTTTTCTCAAAAGTTTTAATTAACCTTAATATTAATTATATGTTAACCTTGATTAAAACTTAGCTTCGGTTTTTAGATTTCTGTACATTTAAACTAGTTTAATTTTGACTCAATAAAACAAATACAATGAGTAGTTTAAAAAATAAAAAAGCAATAATCACAGGTGGTGGTAAAGGATTAGGTAAAGCAACAGCTATTGCATTTGCCAAAGAAGGTATTGACGTAGCCATTACTGGACGTACAGAAAGCACACTAAAAGAGACAGTTACTGAGTTAGAAACTTATGGAGTGAAAGCCACATATTCAATTTTTGATGTTGGTAATTATGACGAAGTTAAAACTGGTATTGCTAAAATTATTGAAACCTTTGGTACTATAGATATTTTAGTTAATAATGCAGGTATTGCTGCTTTTGGAACTTTTAATGATATGGAAGTTAGCCAATGGACAAAAATTATACAAACTAACCTTTTAGGTATGTATTATGTTACTAAAGAAGTATTGCCTATTTTAATTAATAAAAATGAAGGTGATATAATTAACGTATCATCAACTGCAGGATTAAACGGAAACGCTAGTACGTCTGCCTATTCTGCTTCAAAATTTGCAGTTATTGGTATGTCAGAATCTTTAATGAAAGAAGTCCGTAAAAACAATATTAGAGTATGTACATTAACACCAAGTACAATAGCATCAGACATGTCTATAGATCTTGGTATTGCTAATAGAGACTCAGAAGACAGTGTCTTACAGCCTGAAGATTTTGCAGAATTAGTTGTTGCTGGATTAAAATTACCTAGACGAGCTATGCTAAAAAGTGCAGCTTTATGGTCTACTAATCCGTAATATAAAATATAGTTTAAATAAAAGCATCCATTAAGTTTTAATGGATGCTTTTTTGTTTAACACCAGAATAACACTAAGCTAACACTTTGTAAATCAAAATTTTACTATATTTAATGAAACAAATAACTAAATATTATGAACACACAAGAAGTTGCTCAAAAATGGGCTAATATGTGCAGAGAAGGTAAAAACTTAGACTGCGTTACAGAACTTTACGCTGATAATGTAGTTAGCAGAGAAATGCCAGGAATGCCAGGAGAAATTGTTTCTGGGAAAGAAAACGTTTGGAATAAAAGTAAACAATGGTATGAGAACGTTGAAAACCTTCATTCAAGTGAGATTGGAGAACCAATAGTTGCAGGAAACTTTTTTACTGCAAAAATGAGCTTTGATTGTACCTTTAAAGAAGGTGGAAGACAACAAATGGAAGAGGTTTGTGTATATGAAGTAAAAGATGGCAAAATTGCTAGCGAACAGTATTTTTATAACATGGATCAATAGAAAAAATAATGCATAAAAAAAANNATGAGCATTTCATGATCTTTTTCATT
>NZ_BCBW01000001.1:0-48171 GCF_001315805.1 Olleya sp. ITB9 | reverse complement strand
ATAAACAAATGAAAGCATAAAGACTTCAATACTNTTTTTTTATGTCTTTTTATTTAATTTTAATTTCCTTCTATACGTTCTATTTTGGCTCCAATAGCTTGTAAACGTTCTACAATTTTTTGATAACCTCTATCAATTTGCTCGATGTTGTGTATTGTAGAAGTTCCTTTTGCAGATAATGCAGCAATTAATAACGATATACCTGCTCTAATATCTGGAGATACCATTGTTGTTGCCTTTAATTGTGATTTAAAATCATGTCCCATTACTGTGGCTCTGTGTGGATCGCAAAGTATAATTTTTGCTCCCATGTCAATTAATTTATCCACAAAAAACAGACGACTTTCAAACATTTTTTGATGCACTAAAACTTCACCTTTTGCTTGTGTAGCTACAACCAAAACAATACTTAATAAGTCTGGAGTAAATCCTGGCCAAGGTGCATCTGCAATAGTTAAAATAGAACCATCAATATAATTTTGTATTTGGTAACCATCTTTATGAGCAGGAATGTAAATATCATCTCCTTTACGCTCAACAGTAATACCTAATTTTCTAAACACATCTGGTATTTGTCCTAAATCGTCCCAACTTACATTTTTAATTGTAAGTTCAGATTTTGTCATAGCAGCTAAACCTATCCAACTACCAATTTCAATCATATCAGGTAACATAGTATGCTCTGTTCCACCTAAACTATCAACACCTTCAATAGTTAGTAAATTAGATCCAACACCCGAAATTTTTGCTCCCATTCTATTCAGCATCTTACATAGTTGCTGTAAATAAGGCTCACAAGCTGCATTGTATATAGTAGTTGTACCTTCTGCTAATACAGCAGCCATTACAATGTTTGCTGTTCCTGTTACAGAAGCTTCATCTAAAAGCATATCTGTACCAATTAATTTATCGGCTTCTACACCATAAAAATAATCTTCACGATTATATCTAAACTTTGCTCCTAAATTTATAAAACCCTCAAAGTGAGTATCCAAACGACGACGTCCAATTTTATCACCTCCAGGTTTTGGAATGTACCCTTTACCAAAACGTGCTAATAAAGGTCCAACAATCATAATAGACCCTCTTAAAGAACTACCTTCTTTTTTAAACTGAGCAGATTCTAAATATTCTAAATTTAAATCGTCCGCTTGAAAAGAGTATGTACTTTCTGATAATTTTTCAACCTTAACCCCTAAGTTACTTAAAAGTGATATTAGCTTATTAATATCAATAATATCAGGTATGTTATTTATGGTTACTTTTTCTGGAGTTAATAAAACTGCACATAATATTTGTAACGCTTCATTTTTGGCACCTTGAGGTTGTATGTTTCCTTTTAGTTGGTGACCACCTTCAATTTTAAATGTTCCCATAAATGTGATTAGTATCTTTTTCGGTTTCGGTTTTGATTATTATTTTTTTTGTGACCTCCTTTTTTATTATTGTTATTGGAGTATTTTTTTCCGCTTGATGCTTTCATTAATCTAGAAGAATCAGTCAAATCTTCTTCAGAGTTTTTAAGATTAATTTCACCATTTGATAGTTCAAATAAGTGGTCAAAAATCACTTTATCTTCAACAGTGTCTTTGTTCCAATTTAAAAAGCACTTTTTCATGTGATTGGCAATGGTATATGTCAAAGCTTCTTTCATTTCACCTTCTTCCCATGTTTTGGCAACATCAATCATTGTTTTTATATTATTACCATAAAAACGATATTTAGGAAAATTCTGAGGATATTTTAAAGGTTGAGGTCGTTCTGATAATTCTTCTTTAGAAGGTGCTCCATATGGCGAATCAGCATCTAACTCAAAATTAGACATGATAAATAATTGATCCCAAAGTTTGTGCTGGAAATCTGGTACATCACGCAAATGCGGTTGCATGTTACCCATTACTGCAATTATTGATTTTGCTAATTTGTTGCGCTCTTCTTTAGTGTCTTGTGCTTTAGCATGATTAATCATTTTTTGAATATGGCGACCATATTCTGGAATAATTAAATGTTCACGCTCTGTGTTATACTCTATGTCGTCTATCAAAATAAAAAAGTGTAGAATTTATAAGTGTGCATTGAAGTTTTTATAATGCTTGTGCAAAATACAAAAAAAAATTAAAGACTTATCACGCCTTCTACTTTTTCTGTAACTTCAAGGTACTTTTCAATAACGTGATCAGGATTTTTCATTCTAACGTTAATAGATACACTGGTGTATTTACCATTACTAGATTCTTTAGTTTTAATAACTGCTCCCATGTTATCAAAAATGGCTTCTACTTCTGCTATTTTCTGTAAATCAGATAACACTATAAATTTATACAAATACTCATTTGGCCAAAGCGCAGTATCTTGTAATTGTTCTTTTAATTTTGCGTAAAATTCTTCTGGATTTGGTGTCTTATTCATAGCTATTTAATAAGCAACAAATATACCATTTTGTTTAGATTTTTTTTTAATGAATTTATTTCGGATTTTTACCAATAAATTTTTTTCAATTGAAAGCAAAAAAGATAGTCATTACAGGAGGCCCAAGTACAGGAAAATCGGCAATTATTAACGAGTTAAACAAACGTGGTTACACATGTTATGAAGAGATTTCGCGTCAAGTAACGCTGGAAGCTAGAGAAAAAGGCATTGATCAAATGTTTTTAACTCAACCTTTATTATTTAGCGAGTTGTTACTTAAAGGTCGCGAGCAACAATATATTGATGCTACAAATAGCACTAATGAGTTTGTATTTTTAGATAGAGGTATACCTGACGTTGTGGCATACATGGAATATGCAAAAGAAGACTATCCAGAAAACTTTGTAAAGTCATGTCAAGAAAACACTTATGATTATGTTTTTATTTTAGCACCTTGGCAAGAAATATATAAAAGTGACGCTGTACGTTACGAAAGTTTTGAACAAGCCAAAATAATACACCAAAATCTATTAGAAACGTATCAAAAATACGATTACAATCTGCAAGATGTGCCTTTTGAAAGTATCGAAACTAGAGCGCAACATATTTTAGATGTCGTTAAAGCTTTGTAAATGAAACATCCAATTAACATATTAGAACGTTATTGGAAATTTACAGCCTTTAGACCACTTCAAGAAGATATTATTAATGCTGTTATTGCTAATGAAGACACTTTTGCCTTACTACCAACTGGTGGAGGAAAAAGTGTGTGTTTCCAAGTTCCTGCTTTAGCTAAAGAAGGAATATGTATTGTTATTTCGCCTTTAGTCGCTTTAATGAAAGATCAGGTTAAAGCGCTACAAAAAAAAGGCGTTAAAGCAATTGCTTTAACTAGCGGAATATCCAGCAAAGATATAGACACTCTATTGGATAATTGTATTTATGGTAATTATAAGTTTTTGTATTTGTCGCCAGAACGCTTGCAACAAGAATTAGTTCAAGATCGTATAAGACAAATGAATGTTAACCTTATTGCTGTAGATGAAGCCCATTGTATTAGTCAATGGGGAAATGACTTTAGACCTGCTTACAAAAACATAACTATTTTACGTCAGTTACATCCTACGGTTAATGTTATTGCGTTAACAGCAAGTGCTACTCCCGAAGTTATCGAGGATATTAAAACCGAATTAGATTTTATTAGCCCTAAAGTATTTAAGCAATCTTTTTACAGACCAAACATAGCTTATATGGTTTTTGAAGAAGAAGACAAATACTTTAGACTTGAAGCCATATTAAATAAAAACAAACAACCATCCATAATTTATGTTAGAAACAGACGCTTGTCTCTTGAAATCACTCAATATTTAGAACAAAAAAACATAACTAGCACTTATTATCATGGAGGCTTAAATAACACGCTTAAAGATCAACATTTAAATGATTGGCTTTTAGGTAAAAAACAAGTTATGGTTGCTACAAATGCTTTTGGAATGGGTATTGACAAGTCTGATGTTAAAACCGTTATACACATTAACCTTCCGGATAGTATTGAAAGCTATTTTCAAGAAGCTGGACGTGCAGGTCGTGATGAGACTAAGGCTTATGCTGTTATACTTAAAAACAAAAATGATGATAACGCATTAAACAAACAGTTTTTAAATGTATTACCAACTGTGGACTTCACTAAATTGGTATACCGTAAATTGTGTAGTTATTTTCAAATCTCATATGGTGAAGGCACCTATCAAACTTTTGATTTTAATTTTAATGACTTTTGTAAAACCTATAAGTTTAACACTGTAACGACTTACAACACACTAAACATACTTAACAATACAAGTATTATAACTTTAAGCAAACAGTTTAATAAACGTATTGAAGTACAGTTTACAGTGTCAAGCAATACGTTATTTAGATATTTAGAAACACATAAAAGTTTTGAAATTATTACTAAATCTATTTTAAGAACCTATGGTGGGATTTTTGAACATAGCACCAAAATAAATAGTAGCCTAATTGCCGAAAAAGCTAATGTGCAAGAACAAAAACTAATTTCGGTTTTGACACAGTTAGAAAAAGATCAAATTATAACCTTAAACATTAATAAAACTGATGCTCAAATCACTTTTATTGAACCTCGTGAAGACGAAAAAACAATAAACCGTGTTGCTACTATTATTAAACAGCAAAACTTACTAAAACAAAAACAAGTAAAAGCTGTTTTAGATTACGTTAATAATGACCAAATTTGCAAAAGCTTTCAATTATTAACCTATTTTGGTGAAAAAGACGTTGACAAATGCGGAATTTGTAGTGTTTGTATTTCCGCGAAAGCGAAACCAAAAACAGACATTAAAACAGTAAAACATGGTATAATTACCAATTTAGAATTTGGTGCAAAAACATCAAAAGCTTTATTTACAGCTTTACCTTTTACAGAAGCACAAATTAAAGCTACAATAAAAATATTATTGGAAGACAATACTATTGAAATTACAAAAACTAATAGTTACAAATTAAAACATTTATGAAAAAGGACTTAAAAATTGTTTTTATGGGAACACCAGATTTTGCGGTGACCACTTTAAAAACCATTTTAGAACATAACTATAATGTCGTTGGTGTGATTACTGCACCAGACAGACCTGCTGGACGAGGACGTAAACTAAACGAATCTGCTGTAAAAGTATTTGCAAAATCAAAAGATCTAACTATTTTACAACCTACAAATCTTAAAAGTGAAACTTTTTTAGAACAGTTAAAAGCTTTAAACGCCGACTTACAAATTATTGTAGCCTTTAGGATGTTACCTAAAGTTGTATGGGCAATGCCTAAACATGGAACGTTTAATCTTCATGCCTCTTTATTACCTAATTATCGTGGTGCAGCACCAATTAATTGGGCTATTATTAATGGTGAAACAAAAACAGGCGTATCTACTTTTTTTATTGATGAAAAAATTGATACTGGTGAAATGATTTTACAACAGGAGTTAGATATTAATCCAAATGAAAACGCAGGAAGCCTTCATGACAAATTAATGTATATTGGTAGTAGTCTTGTGATTGAAACTATTAAATTAATTGAAACTGGAGAGGTCAAAACTACACCACAACCAGAAGATGCAATAAGTAAAACTGCATACAAACTAAATAAAGACAACTGTAAAATAGATTTTACAGATACTATAGACAATATATATAATAAGATACGTGGATTAAGCCCATATCCTGCAGCTTGGTGTAAATTACATAACAATGACGACCAATTGGATGTTAAAATTTATAAAGCCGAAAAACAAATAGAATCACACAATCTTAATATTGGGACAATTATAAGTGACAAGTCCACACTTAAGGTTGCTGTAAAAGAGGGTTTTATAAATATATTAGACATTAAATTACCAGGAAAACGTAACATGGATATCAAATCACTTTTAAATGGTTACCAATTTGACCAGCAAGCAAAAATGCTGTAAACCCTTATCACCATTGATGTTACAATAAATTAACAAAAACACACCTTGTTTATTAACAAATGACTAAAGTTATTAACAAATACATGCTTTTCCCTTGCTATTACTTGCATAGTAGCATAATCCGTATAAATTTGTAAAGGATTTAACAAAAAAGTGTTTAATCAACTATTTATTAATAATTAAAATTAAAATTATGAACAAAACAGATTTAATCGATGCTATGGCAGAACACGCAGGAATTACTAAAGCAGCTGCAAAGAAAGCTTTAGAATGTGCGTTAATCGAAATTGAAGGATCTTTACAAAAGGGTAATAGAGTTTCATTAGTAGGATTTGGTTCTTGGTCAGTATCTAAAAGAGCTGCTAGAGACGGAAGAAATCCTCAGACTGGAAAAACTATCAAAATAAAAGCTAAAAACGTAGTTAAGTTTAAAGCTGGTTCTGATTTAGCAAACGCTGTAAACTAAACCTTTGCTTAAAATATTTTCAAAAAAGCCTTCAATATGAAGGCTTTTTTTATTTGATATAATTGATAATAATTGTTTTTTAACCAAAAAAATACTACATTTAAATAACCTAATCCTTTTACAATGACTACAACCAAACCAAAAAAGGGTGACTTATTAATTGCTGAACCTTCAATTATTGGAGATATATCATTTAATAGATCAATAGTACTTCTAACAGATTATAATAAAGAAGGCGCTATTGGTTTTATTTTAAATAAGCCTTTAAATTACTCGATAAGCGACTTGATACCACAAATAGATGCCTCTTTTGATGTCTATAATGGTGGACCTGTTGAACAAGACAATCTTTACTTTATACACAAACGTCCTGACCTAATACCAAATAGTGTGGAAATATCTTTAGGTATATTTTGGGGAGGAGATTTTAATATTGTTGCAGATTTAATTGCAAATAATCAAATTACAGCAAATGATATTAAATTCTTTTTAGGATACTCTGGTTGGGATAGTAACCAACTTGAGACCGAATTAAAATCTAATGCATGGGTTGTTACCAAAAATACTTACAAAAAGAATATCATTGAAAAAAGCTATGAAACCTTTTGGAAAGAAAAAATGATTGAACTTGGTGAAGATTACTCTATTTGGTCTAATGCTCCAGAAAACCCAAGTTACAACTAACCTAATCTAACTTTTACATTTAACTTTTGTAGTAGCATTTTAGCAACTTTATTTGTAAAGATTTTTTTACGGTATTTAGTAATTGGCTGTATTCCTTTAATAACGTTAGTTGTAAACAGTTCATCTGCCTTTTGTAACTCAAAAGGAGATATTGAAGCTTCTTCTAAAGTATATTCTGGTATTAGTTTGATAATTTCTAATAATTGTTGTCTTAAAATTCCTTTTAAACAACCATCAGATAATGGTGGCGTTTTTATGGTTTGTCCTTTGACCAAAAACAGGTTTCCATTTAAAGCCTCTACAACACTTTTATTAGTGTTAATCAGTAAACAGTTATCTAGTCTGTTTTCTTTAGCATAAATACTACCTATGACATTAATAGCCTTATTACTAGACTTTAAAGTAGACAACAAACTTGGTGACAAGTAATGATCTTTATATAAATCGACTTCATATTTATTATCATTTAGCAAGTAAAAATCTTCATCTAAAGCGTTAACATCTATAATATAGTTTACACCATCAGATTTTGGTAAGTATAAACCACCTTCTACTCTATCGATTTGAATTTTAACTCTTGCAGATTTACTAAGTAGACCATTAGCTTCAAGGGTGTTTTTTATTTCTTCTTCAAAAAATTCCATTGTAAAACTCATTGGTATTTTCATACGTAAAATACGCATTGAAGCCATTAGTCTAAAATAATGATCTTCAAAAAACAATAGCTTACCATGTACAGCTTTGATGGTTTCAAAAAGTCCATCACCATAAGAGTAACCACGATTTGTGTTAGATATTACTACGTTATTATCTTGAAGTGTTCCGTTAAAATTTATCATAAAAAAAGTCCCATTTTTCAATGGGACAAATATACTTTAATTGAATGTATTTTTAAGCAGAACCTATCACTTGTTTTAAGTCTGAGATTTGATTGGTCCAAAGCATTTTTGCTTCTTCTACCTCATCTTCCTCTGCAAAATCAGTGATAATAATTGAAACATCTTTAGTTATTTCGTCTACTTGAATTTTTATTTCAAAGTAATATGAATCATCTTCATCTACCAACCACTTAAATTTAATACGTTCTCCAGATTTTTTCGTAATTAATTTAGCCTGCTCTTCAGAACCGTCCCAAATAAATTTGAATAATTCTCCACGAGAGTTTACATTATCTGCAAACCATTCAGATAATCCAGAAGGTGTTGATATATATTGGTATAGTAATGATGGAGAAGCATGTACTACAAATTCCATCTCGTACTTTATTTTATCTTCCATTTAATTGTATTCTTGTCTATTATTATTTGTCCAATATATACATTAATTAATAAGTTTAGAAAAAAATTGAAATAAAAATTTTTATTTGAAATTTTATTTGCCACATTCAATATTCTTTATATATTTGCACTCTCAAAATTATGGCGAGGTAGCTCAGTTGGTTAGAGCGTCGGATTCATAACCCGGAGGTCACGAGTTCAAATCTCGTTCTCGCTACAAAATTTACACATTAAAAATCAACGGTTTAGTCTTCTAAACCGTTTTTTTATGCTTAATATTAATGTATGCAACTTCTTTTGCATACGATTGTGAATACGTTTGGATTGTAAATCAGAACACTTAACTTTTATAGTATTTAAAAAAATATCTTTCAGTTTTTTAAAACACTAAAGATCAAGTCATAATGTTTTATTTTGAAAAATAACTAACGTTGACTTAAATAAAAACTACAAATACAAGTTATTCTTACCTATATTTGTAGCATAATGAATTACATCGCTACAAACATAAAACACTTAAGAGGTCTTAAAAATCTATCTCAACAAGATTTAGCAGAAATACTTAATGTGTCAAGATCTCGAATTGGGTCGTATGAAGAAAAAAGATCTGCTCCAACCATAGAGTTTTTAATTTCTTTATCAAAACATTTCAAAATCACTATAGATTTACTATTAAAGTATGACTTATCAAAAAGTAATGCAACAACGTTTATTCAGTTAAATGAGCAACGTATACTGTTTCCTATTACAGTAGATGATGCAAATGATGACTTAATTGAAATTGTTCCTGTAAAAGCCTCTGCTGGATATTTATCAGGTTATGATGACCCAGAATATATTGAGCAGTTACAAAAAATGAAACTCCCCTTTTTACCTACCGGAAAACATCGCGCATTTCCTATCAAAGGAGACTCTATGTTACCCATGAAAGACGGATCGTTTGTTATTGGTCGTTTTATAGAAGATAGTAACGAGATTAAAAGTGGTCGCACATATGTATTAGTAACCATCAATGATGGTATGGTTTATAAACGCGTCCAAAATAACATTGACGCAAACCAAACTTTAACATTAATATCTGACAATACAAACTATCAAGAATACAGTATTTCAATTAACGAAGTATTGGAAATATGGGAGTTTACCTGCAGTATTAACACACAAGAGTACAGTCAAGAAGAATTAAAAATAAGTAGTATACTTAACATGTTTAATCAGTTAGGTATTGAGTTAAAAGCATTAGAAAAAAGTATAAAATGATGTATACTATTATTGATGTAGAAACTAGTGGTCCAACTAATAAGATTACTGAAATTTCAGTATTTAAATACGATGGAAATAAAATTGTAGATGAATTTACTTCTTTGGTAAATCCAGAGGTTTTTATACCTGTTTACATCACAACACTAACAGGAATTGACAATGGTACTGTAGCCAATGCACCTACATTTAAAGAGATTGCAGAAGATGTTTTGGCAATAACCTCAGACACCATTTTTGTAGCCCATAATGTCAATTTTGATTATAATGTTATTAGAAACGAATTTAAAGATATAGACATAGATTTTAATCGAAAAAAATTATGTACTGTAAGACTATCACGAAAACTTTTACCAGGTCACAAATCTTATAGCTTAGGTAAACTTTGTAACGATTTAGATATAAATATTGAAGACAGACACAGAGCACGTGGAGATGCAGAAGCAACGGTTATTTTATTTGAATTACTACTTAATCAGCAAGACTCTGAAACCGTGTTTAATGATTTTTTAAAGAAATCTTCCAAAGAAGCGACATTACCTTCCAACTTACCGACATCTGTTTTTAATAATTTACCCAATAAAGCTGGTATATATTACTTTAAAAACAAAAAAGGAAAAATTATTTATATTGGCAAAGCTAAAGACATCAAAAAACGTGTTTTAAGCCACTTTTACAGTAAAGCTCAAAAGTCTTTAGACCTATGCCGAAACACCTCTGATATAGACTTTGAACTTTCTGGAACAGAACTAATTGCTTTATTAATGGAAGATGCAGCTATAAAAGAACATTACCCAGAATTTAATATAGTCTCTAAACGCACACCTAAAGCATTTTCAATTTTTAGTTATGAAGATAGACAAGGTATAAAACACTTAGCATATAACACTTTTAAAGCAACACCTAACCCAATTGAAACCTTTTCTAATATTGCAGAATGTAGATCATACTTAGAAAAACTTTGTAATGATTTTGAATTGTGCCCCAAGTTTTGTCACTTACAAGATGGTGTTACACAATGCTCACATTACAAAATAAAAACTTGTAAAGGAATTTGTGATGCTAATGAATCTATAGAGGCTTATAACCTTAGGGTAAATTCTGCGATACAGTTTACAATTAATTCAAAAAAGGATATGGTTATCAAACAAAAAGGTAGACACACCAACGAAGAGGGTTTTATACTTATAAAAGATAGCACATATCAAGGTTATGGATTTATTGATAAAACAGAACAAATTAATAATCAAGAAGAATTAGAATATTATTTAATTCCGCAAAAAGACAATTTAGATATCCAGAAAATTTTAAGAAAAACGATACAAGCTAATTGATTGGTATTGGCATTTTTTTAATTCTAAAGCAACGTTCTTCTCCTAAATACAATGGATTACCATGCTTTTCTGACCAAAAACCTTCTAATATATCATTGGTTACACATTTGTAAACTACAACGCCTTTGTAAATAACATTATCTGCTCCTTTATAATTAAAATTAATAACTAAGATGTTATGTTTAAAAAAACCGGTTCCAAACTGCTCTTGATTATTATTAATTAGCCATTTAGCTTTAACTCTGTTATTTTCATCCAACTGTAAGTCTAAAACACCTTTGTAACCTGAACTATTATCATCCTGATTACTACCTTCAATTTGATATTGTCCAGGTAGTTGTTGGATAGTCATATATTAAATGTGTTTATTTTAGTCTAGAAATCATAGTCTGTAAATCAATTTTATCTTGATTACCAGAAATCATATTTTTTAAAGTGAATTGATTATTTTTCAATTCCTCTTCTCCTACTAATACAACAAACGGAATATTACGCTTATTAGCATAATTCATTTGCTTTTTCATTTTAGCATTATCCGGATATAACTCGGCATTAATATTTTGTTCTCTTAAAGCTTTTATTGCTTTTAAGCTAAATAACGATTCTTTTTCACCAAAATTTATAAATAAGACTTCGGTAGATTTTGTGACTGTTTCAGGAAACAAACCTAACTCTTCTAAAACTAAATAAATACGATCTAATCCAAAACTAATACCTACTCCACTTACATTTTTAAGACCAAAAATACCAGTTAAGTCATCATAACGACCACCTCCACCAATGGATCCCATAGCAACACCTTCTGGTGCTGAAACCTCAAAAATAGCGCCTGTATAATAATTTAAACCTCTAGCTAAAGTAACATCTAATTGTAATTTAGCCGATTTTAGACCTAAAATTTCAATTGCATTATTAATAAAATCTAACTCTTCAATACCTTTTTGTCCTTCTTCAGAAGTTGACAATATCGTTTTTAGGCTATCGATTTGAGACCCAAAATCTCCTGATAATGTAAATAATGGTTGAAGCTTAATTATACCTTCTTCAGAGATACCTTTACTAAGCATTTCTTCTTTGACTTTAGCTTCACCTATTTTATCTAACTTATCTAAAGCAACAGTAAAATCTATTAATTTATCACTGGCACCAATAACTTCTGCAATACCAGATAATATTTTACGATTGTTAATTTTAATGGTTGCTCCTTCAAGTTTTAAGGCTGTAAACACCTCGTCATACAATTGTACAAACTCAACTTCTTGCCATAAACTATCGCTACCTACAACATCTGCATCACATTGGTAAAACTCTCTAAAACGTCCTTTTTGTGGTCTATCTGCACGCCAAACGGGCTGCATTTGGTAACGTTTAAAAGGAAAATCTATTTCGTTTTGGTGTTGTACAACGTATCTTGCAAAAGGCACTGTTAAGTCGTAACGCAATGCTTTTTCAGAGATTTGCTTCGTTAACAAATTACTATCTCTTTTTATGTAATCTTCTTGAGAAACAGCTCCTTTTTTTGGATTTAAATAATCACCACTATTCAAAATTTTAAAAATCAAACGGTCACCTTCTTCTCCATATTTACCCATTAAAGTATCAGAGTTTTCAAAACTAGGTGTTTCGATTGGTTGAAACCCAAAACGTTGAAATTTAGACTTTATAGTACTAAAAATATAATTACGCTTTGCTACTTGTTCTGGATTAAAATCTCTTGTTCCTTTTGGTATGCTTGGTTTTTGTGCCATAATATTTCCTGCGAAAGCAGAAATGTTTTTAATGATTACTTTTTACTTTAATAGTATTTAAAATACTAACAATACAAAAATATATAATACTGTTGTCTTTGTTTACTTTTACAAGGAAAAACAATAGTATTGCTTTTATTAAAATTGATTTAGTTAATTAACGTATTCATATACTCATACAGTTCGCCTTTTGTAATAGCGCTTCCTGATTGGATTAACTTAAATTTATCTAAGTTTTTATCTTTAGAATAGTCTTTTTTACCTTGTGTAAAAGTTACGGTTTCATCCATTAAATTCTCACGAAGCCAATTAAATCCATCTTTTGTGGTCACATCTATTGGTCCATCTATTTTAATACCAATAACGTGCATATGATCTTCTTTAAAACTAAAAAGATGTATATTTTGAGCTGATATTTGCTCGACATATTTAACTGATTTTAAAACACCTTCCCAAACCAAGTCACTAAAAACATCTAATTCTTGCTCTGCTACTTCTGGTTGTTTTGTTTTAATAGTGGCCCACTCCTCTGCTGTGATAGATTGTGTGGCTAAAAAATTTATAAATTCTTGATGCAATTCTTCAAATTGTTCTTTTGTAAGTCTTGAATACTTCATTATGTTACTTTGTTATATTTAATGCTTTTGCAACGTCAAATGGTCTGTCTGTTGCAAACAAATCTATACCTTTATCTCTCCAAACTTTGTAAGGTACTTCTCCTTTAGCTTTGGCTTGTTTATCAAGGTTACCTAAAGTCCCTAACATTGTTTTTATACCATGCGATTGTACGGTTTTATAAAACTGGTTTGGTGATAATTTTGTACCTGTAAAAGCCAGCATATTTTGTGTTGGTATTTTTGAATGTAATAACCAATCTAATTCTTTTTGATTTCTAGCTGAAACCGATAACATTAAATTTGGTGCTAATGCGTAAGCTTCTGTTGCTTGCTTGATATCATAAGTTATAAGTATTGAAACATCTTCTGCTTCAACCTGCTTTACTAATGCTACAATTGCATCAAAAGATACACTACGTTTTTTGTCTAAAGTTAACACTACATTATTTTGTTTGGCCCAAAGTAAAACCTCTTTTAATGTTGGAATTTTAAATGTAGTCTCATTACCATAATCATCAACTAAATTAAAGGCTTGAAGCTCTTCATAAGTATATTTGTTTAATCTATCTGTTCCTGTTGTTGTACGCTCAAGAGTGTTATCGTGCATTAAGACTAATACATTATCTCTGGTTTGTGCGACGTCAATCTCATAAATTGCAGGTATGCTGTCATTGACATATTTTAAAGTTTCTAGACAGTTTTCTGGATAGTGCTTTAAACCTTTACCTCCACGATGTACACTTATAATTAGATCGTCTTTTGGATTATATTTAAAAGTTTCAATTAATACTGATTGCTTTTCTGTTTGTGCTTTTGTTTCAGTATTAGTTTCGGTAGTGTTAGATACATCTTCTTTTGCATCCTTACAAGACACTACGCTTATTAAAAACACTAATAAAATTAACTGTTTGATGGCCTGATTTCCGCGAAAGCGATAAAATAATTTCATTTAAAATAGATTTTGTAACAAATGATTAAAAAAAAATGCGCTCCTTAAAAGGAGCGCAAATTTACATAATATATTGTAGTTTTATATAGTCTGCAATTCTAGATTTTAAATATCAATAGAATTATTTTATGTAATGACTATCTGTATTGTTTATCGTCTTCTTCTTCCAAAATAACCGCTTTTCATACGTGCGTTGTATGTTTTATTAGCACCTGATGCTGTTGGATCAAACCCTGAAGCTTTAGAATCGCTGTCAATTTTATCTGTTTCTGTTTCAATTTTACTCTCAACTTCATCCGGTTTCACCTCTTGATCCACTTTCACCTTTTCAAAAACGATGTCTTGGTTTTCAATTTCTAAAATTTCAGCAACAGGTACTTCGGCAACTTCTATCGCTTCAATTACTGGATCAGCTTCTTCAGTTATAGTTTGTATTACCTCTTCCTTATAGTTTTTTAGCCCTGTTTTATTTGCCTCAAATTTTTTTTTTCTGTTTTCTAAGATGTCTACTAATTCTTCTCTAGATTTTTCTTTTAAGCTCATATTTTAAACTTGGGTTATAGTTTTGAATTTGCAATTTTAAATAATATTTAGCTAAACTCCTATTTATGTGTGATTAAAAAGCATATTTACCCTATTCGAAACCTGCTTTTAATCGCTAAAAACAAACACTTAATCTATATGTGTAGTATTTAGTAATAATTTAACTTTGCAAAATGTAATAAAATACTACATTGCGACCTTATCACCAAATTTAAATATGATTAACCTACAACAATTACTTCAAGATACTGGAGCTATTACTGCTATACTTGCTGATAAAGACGGTAATGTAATAGACTCTATTAACACTGAACATTCTAATAATTTAGCACTAATGACTGAAACAAGTTTTGCTATGTGTAATGACTTACTTAAAGATATTACAGGTAGTAATCTAAATCAGTTAATAGCTAGGTCTGAAGAAAACTTTGTGGTTGTTAATAAATTAGACTCTGATAATTTAATTTTATTAGCGTCCGATAACATCTCGCGTTTTGGACTACTACTTAAACAAATGAATTCATTAAATATTAATAAATAAACCACAAATCAATTATGTCAAACTTTCTAGAACAATTCACAGAGGATATTAAATCAAATGTACCAGGTTACATTGCTGTATCTGTAACAGAGGTTAGCTCTGGTGTATGTTATGTATCACACTCTAACTCTCCTACTTTTGATCCTGAAATCGCATCTGCTTTTAACCTTGAGGTTGTTAAAGCTAAGAAAAATGCAATTAAAGCTTTAGATCTTGATGCTAACATCCAAGATATTTTAATTACACTTAACAGTCAAATACACATTATTGATGTATCTGAAAACGGTGAGTATTTTATTTACTTAGCTGTTGATTCTGACAAGGCAAACTTAGGTATGACTAGAGCATTACTTAAAAAATATAAGAAAGAAATTGTAAGCCAATTATAAGCTTAAATTCTTACTAAAGAAAAAGCGGATGATTCTAAAATTAGAATTATCCGCTTTTTTATTTATAAAATCTGTCTATTTAAATGTTAGAAAATATATCTAACTCCAAATTGTGCTTGCCATCTTGATAATAAACTTGTATCATATGAAAAAGTTTCAGTAACTCCAGTAAATGTATATGTTGGTACTCCTGAATCATCAACATCTACACCTACAGGTTGAACAGATGTTGGTTGTTGTACAACTCCCCATTCACTATTTATTAAATTTCCAATGTTTAAAACATCTAAGCTTAATTGAATTGTATTTGTTTTACCTCCACCAACATTAAAATTATAATCTTGCAATAATTTAAGATCCCAACGACCTCTCCAAGGTGCTAAAGCTCCGTAACGCTCTACGTAATCACCACGACGCTCACTTAAGTAATCATCTTGTTGGATAAACGCTTCATAAGCTTCTGCTTGACCAGCTCCTGAAAATTGCATATTTTGTAATTCTGAAGCAGTTGGAACATATAATAAATCATTTAATGCCGAACCATCTCCATTTAAATCTCCTCCGTAAGTGTAATTAAAACGTCCACCTTGAGCGTACTCGAAAAAAGTAGAAATTGTAGTTGACCATTTGTCATCTCCATAGGTAAACTTTTTACTAGCAACACCAATAAAACGGTGTGTATCACCATATTTAGAATAGGATAATACATCATCATTTGCATTACCAACTACAGGATTAAAAGCAAATGCATCTCCTGTAATTTCTGCCTCAATTGAGTTAACGTCTTTTGAATTCAAATAATTATAAGCCAAACTAGTATACAATCCGTTATCAAATGTTTTTTGAGCTTTAGCAGTAAAGTTCCAAATACGTCCTTTATCAGAATTTGTAAATACATAGGCATTATTAATTATATCTGCATCTGTATAAACAGGTCTATTATCACCTGGTGCACCTAAAGTACCAGATGGATTACGTAATCCCCAATTTTGTACGTGTGCTCCATTAATATCTTTTGTGTAAGAAATATCTCCCGTAGCAACAATACCATTATCAAATCTATAATCAGCACCAATATTAGTTCTCCATACTTGTGGGAATTTAAAATCAGGATCCACCATCTGGTAAAAGAAAACTTCTGGGTTAGCAATTTGGTTACCTAACCAAACAAATGGTAAACGCCCTGTAAATAAACCTGTTCCTCCACGGACTTGAAAACTATTATCTCCTTCCACATCATAATTAAAACCTATTCTTGGTGAAATTAAAAATTTATTAGAAGGCATTTTAGTATTATCTAAAAATACGCCTTCTCCTGTATTAGGATTAATATACTCTATATCTGGAGAATAACAACATGCTCTATCAATTACCTCTTGAGCTTTTGTAGAAGAATCAAAGAACAATGGTTTATCAAATCTTACTCCATAAGTTAATTTGAAATTATCAGTAACATTCCATTCGTCTTGTAAATAAAAAGCAAATTGACCAACATTAGTTTCTGCTAAAGCCCAACTGTCATTATTTGTATTTGTATCATAAACATTTTGCGCATTAGCCATAGCATCTGCTAGCATACCGCTAGAAATAGCCGTGTTAAATGCTTCAATATCAGCAAAATCACCATAAAAAGCACCTACATAACCACCATCTGGATACTCAGGGTATTGACCTGGTCCAAAACCATAACCATAAGCACCTAGGTTAAATGAATTATCAAATTCAAATTTTTCATAAGACACTCCAGCTGTAAATGTGTGATCTCCTTTAATGTAATTTAAATTATTAGAAAATTGTAAAACCTTTTGGTCTAATTTATTATTAATTGAAAAGGGTTCATGCCCTGCAACAATATAGTTGGTTCCTGCTCCATCTAATATTCTAAAAGCAGGCATTGGAGACGATAAAGGGTTTCTAAAATCATCAAAATGAGTATATCCAACTTGTAATTTATTAGTAATACGACTTGATAATGTTGAATTTAATTCTAATTGAACTGAATTTATATTATTATTAATTTCATAACCTGAGTTTTCAAATTGTAAGGTAGCAAAACTTGGTCCCCTAAATCCTAAAGCAGATGGATGTGCAGGTTTTTCTTTAGACGCATTTAAAAAATTGTAAATTACAGCTAAACGATGATTGTCACTAATATTCCAATCTAATTTAAATATTCCTTTAGTAGAGTTAGAATCGTAATTAAAACCCTCATATCTTCCGGTATCATATCCAATACTAGCTAACCCATTTTGAACAGTTATTAAATCAGACTCTAAAACACGAGTTTCATTAATAGCACCTGTGCCTCTATTAGGAGCAAAACCGTTTGTACCTAAATCAGAACGTTCATCTTTTTCAAAGTTTGCAAAGAAAAATAATTTGTTTTTTATAATTGGTCCACCTAAACTTACACCATATTGGTTTTGTTTTAAGTCAGATTGAAAAACATCTTCTCCCTTTATCTTTCCTCCAGTCATATCTTCGTTTCTAGTAAAACCGTAAACTGTACCATGAAACTCATTAGTACCACTTTTAGTAACTGCATTTACAGCAGCACCTGTAAACCCAGACAAGGTAACATCATAAGGTGCTAATGACACTTGAATTTGGTCAATTGCATCTAAAGAAATTGGCTGAGAGTCTGTTTGTCCACCTGGAGTTGCAGCATCTAATCCAAATGGATTATTAAATACTGCTCCATCTAGAGTAAAATTGTTAAACTGATCGTTTCTTCCTCCAAAAGAGTTTCCTGAAGCTGATGGCTCTAATCTTGTAAAGTCAGAAGCTGATCTTGAAATTGTAGGTAATGTTGTTAATTCTCTTCTTCCAACACTAGTTTCTGCTCCTGTCCTATCACTACCAAAAGTACCTGAAGATGAGCCTGTAACTACAACTTCATCTAACGCCTCTTCGCTAGTATTCATTGTTGCATCTAGGTTTGCTGTTTTACCTAAAGTTAAATAAATATTCTCAAAAGTTTTATCTGTAAATCCAACGTAAGAAATAGTAACCGTATAAGGTCCTCCAACCCTAAGATTTAATAGGTTATACCTACCGTCTACATTACTAATTGCACCATACTTAGTACCTGTTGGACCATGTACAGCGACAATGTTAGCACCAAATAAGGTGACATTTGAGTCGTCTGTGACTAAACCTTTGATATTAGACGTAGTAACTTGAGCAAAACTCATAACTGCGAATAACAATAAAGTAATAGTTAATTGTAATTTTTTCATGTTGTTGTGTGTTATGTTATAAACATATTATGCGTGCATAATATCTTACAAAATTAACACAAAAAAAAGCTACTCGATATGAGTAGCTTTAATATTTAGATGTAATTTATTAACTTTTTGTTAACAAATTAAAAATTATGCTTGTGCAACAACGTCAAATTCTAAATCAACATTTACTGATCTATGTAAACGTACAGCAGCAGTATACTTACCTAAACGTTTTACTGTAGTTACAGAAATGAATTTTTTATCTATACTTTGACCTTCTTTAGCTAAAGCTTCTGCTACATCAATGTTGTTAACAGATCCAAATAATTTGTCTCCTTGTCCAACTTTAGCAGGTATTTTAATTTCTAAAGCTTTGATAGTTTCAGCAACTTTATTAGCTTCTTCAACTTCTTTAGCTTCTTTAAAAGCACGTTGCTTTAAAGTTTCTTCTAATGCTTTTTTAGCAGAGTTAGTTGCTAAAACTGCATGTCCTGTAGGGATTAAAAAGTTTCTACCATAACCGTTCTTAACCGTTACAACATCGTCTTTAAATCCTAAATTCTCAACGTCTTGTTTTAATATAAGTTCCATTGTTATGCTATTTTTATTTTAATAAATCTGCTACGTAAGGCATTAAAGCTAAATGACGTGCTCTTTTTACAGCTACAGACACTTTTCTTTGATACTTTAAAGAGGTACCTGTTAAACGTCTAGGTAAAATTTTACCTTGCTCGTTAACAAAACCTAATAACCAATCTGCATCTTTGTAATCTACGTACTTGATTCCAGACTTTTTGAAACGACAATATTTTTTATTCTTGTTAGTTTCAATATTTAAAGGAGTAAGATATCTGATTTCTCCTTCTTTTTTTCCTTTTGCTTGTTGATCTATACTTGCCATGATTACGCTTTTTGTTTTAATTTAACTCTTCTACGTTCTGCCCATGATACAGCATGTTTGTCCATTGCAACAGTTAAGTAACGCATAAAACGCTCATCACGTCTAAACTCTACTTCTAAAGGATTAATTACTTCTCCTTCTACTTGGTACTCAAATAAGTGATAAAATCCACTTTTTTTGTTTTGAATTGGGTAAGCTAACTTTTTAAGTCCCCAATCTTCTTTTGATACCATCTTAGCTCCTCTAGAAACAAGAAAATCTTCGTATTTCTTTACTGTTTCCTTTATCTGTGTCTCAGATAAAACGGGATTTAAGATGAAAACAGTTTCATAATGATTCATAAAAATCTAATTTATTTGTGTTAAAAATGAGTGCAAAAATACTTCTTTTTATTTAATCTCACAAATTGTTTTTTATCCATATCAGTAAATAACATTCAACAGATGATAAATAAAATGTTAATTTTTACATTTAAGCGATGTTTTTTGGTTTTAATCCGGATTTTTTGTACTATTGTCGATAAATTAACCTATTAAAAAATATACTATGATATTAAATTGTGTAGTAGTTGATGATTCAGCAATACAAAGACTATCTATTGTAAAGCTAATTGAAAATAACAATCATCTAAATCTAATTGCGGAATACAGCAGTGCTTTAGAGACTAAAAATGGATTAAACACACACAAGGTTGATCTTATATTTTTAGATATAGAAATGCCAGTACTTAATGGTTTTGAGTTATTAGATGTATTAAATAATAAACCTCAGATTGTTTTTGTTACAGGTAAAACAGAATATGCATTTAAAGCTTTTAACTATGATGCTACTGACTATTTACAAAAACCAATTACTAGAGAACGTTTTAGTCAAGCGGTTGATAAAGCTGTAGAGCAACACAAACTTAAACTTGATTTTAACCAAGAAGAAGGCGAGCATATTTTTGTTAAAAGTAACCTAAAAAAACGTAAAGTATACATTAGAGACATTAAATGGATTGAAGCACTTGGTGATTATGTTAAGTTAGTGACCGAAGATACAAGTCTTGTTGTTTTATCTACAATGAAAGCATTTGAACACGAATTACCTGAAGGTAAGTTTTTAAGAATCCATAAATCTTATATTGTCAACCTTGACAAAGTAGATAGATTTAATAGTAAAAATGTTGAAGTTGGTGCCTATGAAATACCTTTAAGCCGAAACAAAAAAACACAATTAGTTGATGCTTTAAATAGTATTTAACTAACAAAATATAAGCCCTAAAAAAAGCCTACTTATTCAAGTAGGCTTTTTTTTGTTTAGTAATTATCTACATTTACCACAATCCTGACACCTTTAAAATTACCAATAGCTTCAAAAGACGTTTGTACCTTTTTAATGGCTTCTTTTGTTTTCCCTAAAGGTTGTCCTTGAGGTATTTTAATTAAAATATTTTTATGATATTGATTTCTAATTCTTGAAATTGGAGGAAACTCTGGTCCTAACACATTATGTTTAAACAATTGCGTTAATGATTTTGCCAACCAGTCTGCAGACATATCTACTTTATTATAATCACGATGTTTTAGTGTGATTTTTACTAATCTGTAAAATGGTGGATATTTATAGTTATAACGCTCTTCCAACTGTTCTTTAAACATACCAACATAATCATTAGTTGAGACTTGTTGTAATATTTTGTGATACGGATTATAGGTTTGTATTAATACTTTTCCTCGTTTTTCTGTACGTCCTGCTCTTCCTGACACTTGAAGCATTAACTGAAAACTACGTTCATGAGCTCTAAAGTCTGGAAAATTCAACATATTGTCGGCATTCATTATACCAACCAATTTTACGTTTCTAAAATCAAGACCTTTAGTTAACATTTGTGTCCCAACTAAAACATCAATTTCTTTTTGTTCAAAAGCTGTAATTATTTTTTCGTAACCAAATTTACCACGTGTAGTATCTAAATCCATACGACCCACTTTAAGATCAGGAAAAATGTGTTTAACCTCAGCTTCTATTTGTTCTGTACCAAAACCTTTAGTATCTAATCCAGGTGTTCCACAAGCCATACACTTAATTAACATTGCACTATTATAGCCACAATAATGACAACGCAATTGTTTACGATATTGATGATACGTTAAACTTACGTCACAGTTAGGACATTGCGGAGAATGACCACAAGTGTTACACTCTACAATTGGAGAATATCCTCTTCTATTTTGAAATAATATAATTTGATGCCCTTCTTTAATGGCTTCATTCATTTCTTCAATTAATCTATCCGAAAAATGACCTTTCATCTTTTTACGCTTTTGCTTATCCTTAATATCTACCAATTCTATATCTGGTAATTGGACGTTATTATAGCGTCTATTGATGTTTACTAAACCATATTTTTTTTGTTGTGCGTTATGGTAACTTTCAATACTTGGTGTTGCACTACCTAACAACGTTTTAGCTTTAAATATTGAAGCTAAAACTACTGCAGCATCACGTGCATGATATCTTGGAGCAGGATCAAATTGTTTAAAGGAAGACTCGTGTTCTTCATCCACAATTATCAATCCTAAATCACTAAATGGTAAAAATATAGATGATCTAGCACCTAAAACTATTTTCGCTTTCGCGGAATTACTAAGCACTTGATTATAGACCTCAACACGCTCATGAGCCGAGTATTTACTATGAAACACAGCCACTTGCTCTCCAAAATAATTTTGTAACCTAGTCACTAATTGTGTGGTTAAAGCTATCTCTGGCAATAAGTACAATACTTGTTGATTATTTAATAAAGCTTGTTCTATTAGTTTTACGTAGACTTCGGTTTTACCTGAAGAAGTAATACCATGAAGTAAAACCACATTTTGGGTTTTAAAACTTTGCTGTATTTGGTGCAAAGCTTCGGTTTGATACTGGTTTAATTGTTTTAAGGCTTCATTGTCTTCGCCTTCATAAACCACACGATCTGTTTGTATATGATAATCTTCTAAAATACCTTTATCTATCAATGTTTTTATTGTAGAGGATGTTGCATTACTTTCTGTAACTAATTCAGCTACTTTTACAGGATTTTTAGTTTTTGCTGCTATTGAAAATAAAGTTAAAATAACATCGCGTTGTTTTGTGGCTCTGCTACTTAAGTTTTCTAATAACTGATTTAAACTATCTTGGGAAGTATAAGCTTGGGTTAATTTTACGTATCTAACGTATTTAGGTTTATACTTATCGTAAATTTCTTCGTTTAAAATTATAGCTTCCTTTTCTACCAAACGTTTTACTACAGGAAGCACATTTTTTTTATCTAATATATTAGATATATCTTGAATCTTAAGTGAAGATTGATGTTGCAATGCTTCGTAAATTAAATATTCGTCGTCTTTTAACTCGGTTTCATTTAATTGATTAGCATTGTTTTTACTAATAATAGTTTCGCTTTCAAGCAAAAAAGCATTAGGTAAAGCTGCACGCATGACTTCACCTTCTGTACACATATAGTATTTTGCAATCCATTGCCACAATTGCAATTGTTTTTGAGTTACAATTGGTGTGTCATCTAATATTTGATGTATTTGCTTAGCATCGTATATTAATGGTTTGGTTTGGTGTATTGCTGCTACAATACCTGTGTAAATTTTGGATTTCCCGAAAGGGATGGAAACACGCATTCCTTCCTTTAAAAAACCACTTTCTGCTTGCGTTATACTATACGTAAAGCGATTTTGTAAAGGAATTGGAAGAATGACATCTATAAAATGCAATGGATGCGTATATTTTTGATTAATTATTGGGTGTTATTGTACGCGTTCCCAATATTGCGTCGAGTATAAAAACCCTATGTAACCTCTAACTTGAAGTTTGTCCTCGTCTGTTACAGCTAAACGTAAGTCATAAACTTTTCCGTTTTGCGGATCTACAATTGATCCATGTTTGTAATACTTACCATCTTTAGTCATATCTTTAATAAGGTGTAATCCTAAAATTGGTTTGTTGTAATCTTCTCCTTTACATTTTTTGCAAAGATTTTTTTGTTTAGCAGGATCAAAAATCTTAACTATTTTACCAAATACTTTTCCATCTTTCTTGTAGATTTCTACAATAGATTTTTTGGCTCCAGTCTCATCATCAACTGTTGTCCATTGCCCAAATATACTTTGCGCTTGAGTTGATAAACTGATTAAAAATACGGCTAATACTAAAATACTTTTTTTCATAATTAAAAATTTTTACGGAGTTGCTTTAATGACATGTTTAGCTCAAATCCTAATAAAAGGATATTGGCGTTTAACCATAAATAAAACAACAAGATTAAAATGGCTCCAATGGAACCGTAAAGCTCATTATATTTGGCAAAATTTTCGATATAGATTCCAAATAAAAACGAAGTTACCATAATTAGTATTGTAGTAAATAAGGCACCAACCGAGAAAAACCTTGAAGACTTCCCTTCTGCTGTTCCAAAGTAATACAATACTGCTGTTGCTAGATATACCATTAACACAAAAAAGCCATATTGTGCTAAAGTGCTCCAGATGCTAACTTGACGTTTTTCTATAAAACCATGATCTTTTAAATTGTCTAATACATAAATATTAAAATATCCTAAAAAGGCTACTGTTAACATTAATAGTATAGACAAAATTAATGCCACACCTAAAGCGTAAATATATTGTTTAAAAACGTTTCTTGTAAGAATTTGATGGTATGAATTTTCAAAACCTGAAAACAAAGCATTTATACCATTGGCCATCAAGAATATAGACAATAAAAAAACTGATGACACTAAACTACCACTTTGGTTACCTCCAATGTTATTAAAGATATTATCAGAGAAAAAATCTGATGTTGTTGGAGGCAAAAAGGACTCTAAAAACATCAAAAAATCTGTTTGAAAGTCTTCTATTGGCACGTAAGGAATAACAATAATAACAAATAACAAAAACGGAAACAATGCCATAAAAAAACTATAGGCAATTGCACTTGCACGTGCTGTTAGGGCTCCTTTTGCAATACCTATGATGTAAAGCTCTAATAAGTCATATAAGGATAATCCTACTAATCCTGGAAGCTTGACTTTACTTAGTAGTTTGATTAAAATATTAAGCACTGGTATTTTTAGCAATTTTTCTTTTAACTGCTCTTCCACCATTTGTTCTTTAATCAGCTCCTCTTCTATTGTTTCTGGCATCAAATATATTTTTAGTCTACAGCTTTTAGGCTTAAATCCATATTGTAAACTGAATGTGTTAAAGCTCCTGAAGAAATATAATCCACACCACAAAGTGCGTACTCGCGAATTGTTTTTTCGTTAATACCACCAGAGCTTTCTGTTAAGCATTGGTCTCCTATTAGTTTAACTGCTGTTTTAGTATCTTCGTAATTAAAGTTATCTATCAAGATTCTATAAACTCCATCAGATTCAAGAATTTCTTTAATTTCGTTTAAATCTCTAGCTTCAACAATTATTTTTAAATCACGATTAGTGTCTTTTAAATATTGTTTGGTTTTATCTATTGCTTTGGTAATACCTCCTGCAAAATCTATATGATTATCTTTTAGCATGATCATATCATATAATGCAAACCTATGGTTTTCACCTCCTCCTATTTTTACTGCCCATTTTTCTAAAGCTCTTAGACCTGGAGTTGTTTTACGTGTATCTAATACTTTTGTACCTGTACCTTCAAGTAAATCTACAAATTGTCTGGTTTTAGTTGCAATAGCACTCATCCGTTGCATAGCATTAAGCACTAGACGCTCTGCTTTTAAAATAGATTGTGATGCACCTGTAACATAAAAAACAATGTCACCATATTTGACAGGACTTCCGTCTTCAATTAAGGTTTCCACAGTCATATTTGGATCAACATAATTAAACACTTGTTTAGCAAATGCTACACCTGCAATAATCCCTTCGTCTTTTACAAGTAATTTTGCTTTACCTTGTGCTGACGCAGGAATACATGATAGTGAGCTATGGTCACCATCTCCAACATCTTCACGGATTGCATTGGCAATAATTAAATCTATTTCTTTATCAAATTGAGCTTTACTTATCATGTTGTGTATTTATTTAATGTAAAAATAAGAATTGATTTTTGAAATACTATTTTTAGAATAAAAAAAGTATAATCCGTAAAATCTTAAATTGTAAATTTGCGTATGACTATTAAACTACTAGCCATAGGCAAAACGGACAATAAGCAATTACAACACTTAATTGATGAATATACAAAACGTTTAGGTTTTTACATTGGATTTGACTTAGACATTATTCCTGATTTAAAGAAGGTAAAAAACTTAAGCGAAGACCAACAAAAACAAAAGGAAGGTGAGCTTATTTTAAATAAGCTAAAACCTACTGATATTTTGATTTTATTGGATGAAAATGGAAAGCAATTTGACTCGGTTGGATTTTCTAATTACCTTCAAAAACACATGAATTCTGGTGTTAAACAAGTGGTTTTTGTAATTGGTGGACCTTATGGGTTTAGTCCTGAAATTTATGCTAAAGCGCAAGGTAAAATATCGTTATCTAAAATGACATTTTCACATCAAATGGTACGCCTTTTTGTTATTGAGCAATTATATCGTGGATTTACTATTTTAAGAAACGAACCTTACCATCATAGATAAAGATATGATTAGCGTTTAGACTTTTTATGATGTTTAAACTTTTGTCTGAAACGTTTCTGCTTTTTTGAAACTGTAGAAGGCTTATAATGGTTTTTCTCTTTTTTTAAATCTTCAATTAGTTTTGTTTTAACTTTACTTATTAATACAGCATCACGTTTTATGTAACTAATAAAACTACCGATTAAACAAGCTAAACCTAAAACTATTGTTACAGAACCATTATCAATGTAAGGAAATTGAGTATATAAATTTACAGCTAACCTAGGTTGATAATTTATAAAAACAAACACACCATAGCTGATAGCTAACAAACCAAAAACGGAAAATAACACAATACTTTGATTGATACTTTTTAAAGTTTTCTGTTCAATTAAACTAATATTTGCATGAGTTAAAATAGGATTGTTTTGCTTTTTTTGAAGGTCTATATAATTCAAAAAATCATCATTAAAGGACCTAAAAGACATACCATAACTCCTTTTTTCTAAATCTTGGTGTGTAATATTATATTTCAATTTAAAAAATAGGTGTTACTTTTTACTTCTAACCTTACAAGTTTTAGTCTCCTTTTTAGAAGCATTTGATAGTAAACTATTCATTATTGTAGCAGACATTAATGCAAATCCAAAAAAATATTTCCAATTAGCATTGTCTTTAAATAAATATGAGCCTAGCAATATAAAAGCTGCCCAAATAACTGCGTTGATTATAATTATTTTTTTCATACTGGATAAGACGTAAATTCTATAACTTTGTTACACAATTTTAATTAAAATTTTAAATTATGCAAATTGTTTTTGCTACCAACAACTTAAATAAAGTTAAAGAAGTCCAAAGTCTTATACCTAGTCATATCAAACTTTTAAGCTTAAAAGATATTAAATGCTTTGAAGAAGTACCAGAAACACAATCAACCATTGAAGGTAATGCTAAACAAAAAGCAAACTACATTAAACAACATTATGGTTACGATTGTTTTGCTGATGATACTGGTTTAGAAGTTGAAGCGTTAGATGGAGCTCCAGGTGTGTTTTCGGCTAGATATGCTGGACCACAACGTAATGATCAGGACAACATGGATTTACTTCTAAAAAATCTTAACAACAAACCTACAAGAGACGCACAATTTAAAACTGTCATAGCCTTAGAATTAGATGGTAAACTAAATACATTTACAGGGATTTGTAAAGGAGAAATTACATCTACTAAACAAGGTAATCAAGGGTTTGGTTATGATCCAATATTTAAACCTAATGGGTTTGACAAAACTTTTGCACAAATGGATTTAACACAAAAAAATACCATAGGTCATCGTGGTAAAGCAGTCCAACTTCTAATTGATTTTTTAAACTCAATGTAATTTAACATACATTTAAATTAAAATAGCTTGTTGTAAAAATTTATTAATCGTAATATTGCGATATACAAATTGAGTAGTAATTTTAATATAATAAAAATGGCTAAAAAAAAATTAAGTTTCCTTGACCGAAATCTAACCCTTTGGATTTTTGTCGCTATGGCAATTGGTGTTGCAATTGGATATTTTGTTCCATCATTTCCGGATGTTATCAATTCATTTAATAGCGGAACGACAAATATTCCGATAGCAATCGGATTAATATTAATGATGTATCCTCCTCTAGCAAAGGTTAACTATTCTTTATTACCTAAAGTTTTTAGAAACACTAAAATTCTTTCTATTTCATTGTTATTAAACTGGGTTATTGGACCTGTTTTAATGTTTATTTTAGCAATAACTTTTTTACAAGATTATCCAGAATACATGGTTGGCTTGATTTTAATTGGATTAGCACGTTGTATTGCAATGGTTTTAGTTTGGAACGACTTAGCTGAAGGTAGTAGCGAGTATGGAGCTGGATTAGTGGCTTTAAACAGTATTTTTCAGGTGTTTGCTTATAGTTTTTATACTTGGTTGTTTATAACGGTTTTACCGCCTTACTTTGGTTTTGAAGGTGCTATCGTTGACATATCTGTAGCTACAATTGCAGAAAGTGTTGCTATTTATTTAGGTATCCCTTTTGTATTAGGAATTTTAAGCAGATTATTATTAGTCAAAATAAAAGGAGAAGATTGGTATAATAACAAGTTTATACCAACCATTTCACCAATGACGTTAATTGCATTATTATTTACAATTGTAATCATGTTTTCTTTAAAAGGCGAGTTAATAGTAGAAATCCCTATGGATGTTTTAATCATTGCCATTCCTTTATTAATATATTTCACTTTAATGTTTATAATTGGCTTTTTCTTTACCAAAGCAATGGGAGCAGATTATGATAAAACAGCAGCTGTAGCTTTTACTGCAGCAGGTAATAATTTTGAATTAGCCATTGCGGTAGCCATTGCTGTATTTGGACTAAATTCTGGACAAGCATTTGCTGGTGTTATTGGTCCATTGGTAGAAGTACCAGCTTTAATACTATTAGTACGTGTGTCCTTTTGGTTGCGTAAAAAGTACTTTAGCAAAAGTGCAACATAAATTTTACCATAAAAAATACAATCTCTAGCGGTTTTGATGTTTTCAAAATCGCTTTTATATTTTTAAAACTATAATTAAACATTTTTTTTTAAAATGTAAAACCTTTGTAATTACCTTTAAACACTATACAATTAGCAACTTAAAGCAATAATAACATCCCTTTAGTAGTAATGTTAAATAAAAGTGTACCTTTGCAACTTGAAAAACCCAAGTGGTTTATTACTCCTCAGAGAGAGGATGTGTTACTAGAAGTTTTAGGTTAAGTATGTTCAATGCACTTCTATTTGTAACACCAAACAGATTGACATTGAAATACATATTTAAAGAATGAGCACATTCCAAGATTTAGGTCTTAACGAAGATCTATTAAAAGGTATAACAGATTTAGGATTTGAAAAACCATCTGAAGTACAAGAAAAAGCAATCCCAATTTTATTAAGTGAAGAAACAGATTTAGTTGCATTAGCGCAAACTGGAACTGGTAAAACAGCAGCATTTGGTTTTCCAATGTTGCAAAAAATTGACGTTAACAGTCGTACAACTCAAGGTTTAATATTATCTCCAACTCGTGAACTTTGTTTACAAATTGCAAACGAGATGAAAGCCTATGGTAAATACTGTAAAGGTTTAAATGTGGTTGCTATTTATGGTGGTTCAAGTATTACTGATCAAGCTAGAGAAGTAAAACGTGGTGCACAAATAATTGTTGCTACTCCTGGTCGTATGAAAGATATGATTAGCAGACGATTAGTTGACATTACAAAAATTCAATATTCAGTTTTAGATGAAGCTGATGAGATGTTAAACATGGGTTTTAAAGAGGACATTACAGAAATTTTATCTGGTACTCCTGAAGACAAAAACACTTGGTTATTTTCTGCAACAATGCCAAAAGAAGTTGCTAGAATAGCCAAAAACTTCATGTTAGATCCAAAAGAAATTACAGTTGGACATAAAAATGAAAGTACAAGTAACGTTTCTCACGAATATTACATGGTTAATGCACGTGACCGTTACCAAGCCTTAAAACGTTTAGCAGATGCTAATCCAGATATATTTTCTGTTATTTTCTGTCGTACAAAACGTGATACACAAAAAGTTGCAGAACAATTAATTGAAGATGGTTATAGTGCTGGAGCATTGCATGGTGATTTAAGTCAAAATCAACGTGATATTGTGATGAAGCAATTTAGAACACGTCAAATACAAATGTTAGTAGCTACAGACGTTGCTGCACGTGGTATTGATGTAGATGATGTAACACACGTTATTAATTACCAATTAAGTGATGAAGTAGAAACATATACACATAGAAGTGGTCGTACAGGTCGTGCAGGTAAAACTGGTGTATCTATGGTAATTGTTTCTAGAAGCGAAATGCGTCGTTTAAAAAGTATAGAACGTATTATAAATAAAAAGTTTGAATTAAAAGAAATTCCTAACGGAATGGAAATTTGTGAAGTACAACTTAAGTCCTTAGCAAACAAAATTCACACTACTGAAATCAATCACGAGATTGATCCATATTTAGAAGAAATAAACACATTATTTGAAGAGACTTCAAAAGAAGAATTAATTAAAAAGTTTTTCTCAGTTGAGTTTACACGTTTCTTTAACTACTACCAAAAAGCTAAAAATTTAAATGTTTCAGCTGGAGATAGTAATCGTGAAGGAAGAAGTCAGTCTTCTGGAAGCGCAACACGTTACTTTATTAATGTAGGAGAAAAAGATGGTTATGACTGGATGAAGTTAAAAGATTTCTTAAAAGAAGTTTTAGACTTAGGACGTGATGATGTATTTAAAGTAGATGTAAAAGAAACTTTCTCTTTTTTCAATACAGAAAAAGAACACCAAGAAAAAGTATTAGCTTTTTTCACAGATTATAAAGACAATGGACGCTTTGTTAATGTAGAAGTTACAGAAGACAGAGGTGGACGTGGTGGTCGTGGTGGACGCGACAGAAATAGAGGTGGCGGAAGACGTCGTGATAGTGGAGACCGTAGACGTCGTGATGATAAACCAAGAGGAGATAGACGTTCTAGACGTAGTGATAACAACTCTGGAAACAGAAGCGATAGACGCAGAAATAACGATGGAAACTCAGAAGGAAGAGAAAGACGTGGAGATAGAGATAAATCGGTTTTTAAAACTTCTCACTCTAGACCAACACGCTCTAGACGTAAAGATTAAAACTAAACTTTAGTTTAATTTTAATTAAACCTTTCTGTTAATATTTAGTCAAAATACAAAGAAAACGCCATATTTAGCGTTTTCTTTGTATTTTTATATTTATAAACATATACATGAAGTACTACCTATTAATTGTTCTATTGGCTTTAAGCACAACTTTTGGATTAGCACAAGTAAAATCTGAAGGCCAAACGACTGTTGCAACTACACAAAAAAATACAGACTCGACATCTATCAATAAAGACTCAACTGTAAAAGGTATTATTATTGATGCCACTTCAAAAAGACCTTTAGAAAATGTAAATATTGTTAACTTAAATCAAGTTATTGGTACTGCAACAAATAATAAAGGTGAATTTGAATTACGTGCACAAGCTAATGATACACTACACCTTTCCTATTTAGGATTTAAATCTATTAAGGTAAAAGTAACTAATGACTGGGTGAATAAAATTGAAAAATCTACCATCACTTTAACAGAGTTGGCTTTAGCTTTAGAAGAAGTTGTTGTTACAGGTTTACAATTAACTGGCTACTTAGAAGTAGACATTAAACAGGTTAATATAAATACAAATTACAGATATAGTATTTCTGGTTTATCAAATGGTTATGAAGCTGGAAAAAGACAACCAAGTGCAGTTACCAAGGTTTTAGGCTCTATATTTAATCCATTAGATTTTTTATATAATACGTTTAGCTCTAAAGGTAAAGAGTTACGTAAACTAAAAAAGATGAAAGATGATGATAACATCCGAAACACTTTAGCAACACGATTTGACAGAGAAATGCTAACAGCATTACTTGGTGTCAATAAAGTTGACTTAGATGAGATTGTTAGCCAATGTAATTATTCGCAAGAATTTGTAACAACTGCCAATGACCTTCAAATATTAGATGCAATTAGTGAGTGTTATGAAGAGTATAAGGTACTTAACAGAGGTCGTAAAAAAAGAATTTAATTTTACACACAATAATAAAAAAAAACTCAAATTGTTAAATTTGAGTTTTTTTATGTCTTATCCTATCCTATTGATTTATAGAATTATTCTCATAAAATCTAGTCACAATATCATCATAACTCTTGATTGTTTTTTTACACCAATCTAGTCGTTTTTCTAATATTTCGGTTTCAGTTAATTGCCAATCAATATTAGATTTTTTTAATTTAGATGTAGCATGTTGTAATATTATGGCAGCACTGACAGATATATTTAAACTTTCAGTAAAACCAACCATAGGGATTTTTAAAAAACTGTCTGCATGTTTAATAACCTCGTCAGATAAACCTTCGGTTTCTCTTCCAAAGAAAAAACAAGACTTTTTTGTTACATCAAAATCATATAATTCGCAATCTTCAGTATGTGGTGTCGTTGCAACTATTTGATAACCTTTAGCTTTTAAATCGGTTATACAATTGGTAACGGAATGGTATCTATTTAAATCTACCCATTTTTGTGCTCCCATTGCTATTTCTCCATCAATACTTTTACTATTAACTTCTTCAACAATATTAACTTCTTGTATACCAAAAACATCACAACTACGCATTACAGCACTAGTATTATGTAATTGATACACATCTTCTGTCGCAACTGTAAAGTGTTTGGTGCGTTGTTTTAAAACTTTTGTAAAACGTTGTAATCTATGATCCGTTAAATACGTCTCTAAATGTTTTAATAATTGTAAGTCTACCATATATTTAAAATAAAAAACTTAGTTGTTAGAGTCTTTAATATCAAAATTTTAAAATCTAAAATAGCAATCTGGTCTTAATTACTATTATCTGAACAATTTGTAAAAACAGTGATTTTAATAATTAACAAAAGTGTTTTATATTTATTAGAGATTAATATTTAAATATCAACTTTTTTTTGCAAAGCATTAAGATAGTAAAGAGATTAATCTTAAGTTTATAATCTAAACACCAAAAGTAATAAAATATTAATGGCTTTAAAACAACTCATATCCTCTTTAGTTATATTATTACTATTATTTAAGACAGTTGATGCGCAACAGACTTTTAAAATCAACCCTAACGACACCATCACTTATAATGATAGTAACAGCGAAAAAGTAGTTGCCTTGGGTAGCGCTATTGAAACTGCTGTCCATAACAATCAGGTAGATGATTTTATTTCCAAATGGTATAAAAATGTATTTATTAAACGTATCATTGATTTAAACCCAAATTCTGGCAGCATGACTGCTGATTACGCCAAAACTTTTGTTAGTGGTATCAAAAAAGGATTAGATAAATTTCCAAACGAGATTGTCACAGAAGTCCAAAATGGTTCTTATTATGACTTTGTAAATTACAGATACGATCAATATTTGCAAACTTATTATTTATTATTTAGACTATATTCAACCGAAGGTGGCATGAATTATCATGATTTTAGAGTGCATAAAAAAAATGGCGAAATGCTATTTTCTGACGCCTATATTTATTATTCAGGAGAAAATTTATCGCAAACCATGTCAAGATTAATGAGCTATGTCACACCAAAAGACAAAATATTAGGCTTAGTAGACTCGCCAAAAAACAAAGATATTGACAATCTTTTTGTTGCCTTAAAATTTAAAAACTCTGGCCATTATGAGCTAGCATACAAACTAATAAACACTATAAAATCTGAAGTTAGTAAGGATAAGTTTTTTTTAATTTTTAAAACACTTATTGCAAGTAATGTAGATGATAATAAATATTTAGCTGCTTTAGAAGAATTAATAAACACTTACCCAAACGACCCAACTATTGTTTTAAATAAAATTGATTATCATATTTATAAAAACGAATATTTTGAAGCTATTCAAGTGATTAATCAATTACAAGAAGAAACTGAGGATGATTTTTTAAATTACCTAAAAGCTAATGTTGCCTTTGAAGACAAAAATTATGACTTTGCATTAAATAATTATAAATATACTATTGATAATTATCCTGATTTTTTTGAAGGTCAAGCTGGTTATTTAAGCACTTTAGTTATGATGAAAAATTATGATAAAGCCACTAAATATGTAGCGTCTTTAATAAAAGATGGTTATGCAAAACAAGACATTATTAATTACATTGAAGAAAATGATGCCTTTGGCTTAAACATACTACAACCCTTAGTAGAATCTAAAAGCTATAAAAACTGGAAACTTAAAAGCGATAATTAAAAAAATGAAACATTTAGTAGTCTTAACAGGTGCTGGTATGAGTGCAGAGAGTGGTATTAAAACATTTAGAGGTGCAGATGGACTTTGGGAAGGACACGATGTTATGCAAGTCGCATCTCCTGAAGGTTTTAAAACCAATCCAGAACTTGTTTTAGAATTTTATAACCAACGCAGACGTCAATTATTAACTGTAAATCCTAATCAAGCACATATAGACTTAGCGACTTTAGAAAAGCACTTTAAAGTCACTATTGTAACACAAAACATAGATGATTTACATGAACGTGCAGGAAGCACAAACGTGATCCATTTACATGGCGAATTACTAAAAGCTAGAAGCATTAAAGATGAAACTATTATCTTGGACTGGAAAGAAGACTTAAATTTAGGAGATTTAGACAAAAACGGAAACCAGTTACGTCCTCATATAGTTTGGTTTGGAGAAGCTGTGCCTTTAATTGATACAGCTGTAGATATTTGTGCTACAGCAGACCTACTTTTAATTATTGGAACTTCGTTACAGGTCTATCCAGCTGCAAGCTTAATGCATTATGTGCCAGAAAGTACACCAAAGTATTTTATAGATCCTAATCCATCAATTTCTAGTACTAAGCACTTAACAGTTATTCCTGAAACAGCTACAAACGGTATGAATACTTTTATTTCAATATTATAACTATGTCTATTAAACACTTGTTAGTTATTGGTTTACTAAGTACCATAACCTATGGTCAAAATAGCGTACTTTCATTTAAAGAAAAACTATTATTAAAATCTAATATTAATACACAAACCGAATCTTTTTCTGTACAAAACAATGGACAATCTATTTTAGTTAATGCTAATAATACATACCGACTAGAAGTTGGTGCTAATTACAAATTTTTAGGCTTAAAAATTGGTTTTTCACCAAGTAACAAGTCTTCTGGGTTAAAATCAAAGTTTTTAAATCCGCAATTAAATATTTTTATTAAACAATGGATTCAAAGTTTTGAATACCGTAAAGTTCAAGGTTTTTACCAAGAAACCAATGCACAAGAATTGGCTGAGTTTCCGGATTTAAAAACAACAAGCTGGACTGGTAAAACTTCTTATGTATTAAATCATGATTTTTCTTTAAAACACTTAACTCATTTAACAGAATGGCAACGTGTAACTGCTGGTAGTTTTACACCAACACTACATTATGGTTTTAATAGATTAAGTAATAATATTGATGCTCAAAAAGTAGTAGAAAACAGTTTTGACTTATCCATTGCTCCTGCTTACTATTATACTTGGGCTTTTAAAAAGTATTGGTTTATATCCTCCTCTATTGCTCCTGCTATTGGTGTACGCTTCACAACTGAAAAATTAAACGAAAATACACAAAAAGATACGTTTATTACGCGATCTTTAGACCTTACATTTCAGTTTGGATACACCTCTGGAACTATAAGTGCAGGAGCACGATTTAACTTTGATAACAATGCAGTAAATAAAGATTTAAAACAAAGTATGGTAAATGATAAAAGTTATGCTAGTCTTTATTTTGGATATAGATTTAATCCACCAAAGTTTTTAAAAAAAACCGTTAGTAATATCGAAGACCGTTTAGGTTTATAATCTATTTCATTAAATTTATATCTGCAATACTTTTAATTCGGTTGCGTTCTAAAAAGGCATCAATAGTTTCAAAATGCTCAATAACACGCTGGTCCTTAAACTCAAAAACCTTTTCAGATAACCCATGTAAAAAATCTCTGTCGTGAGACACTAAAACCAAAGTACCATCGTAAGTTTTCAACGCATCTTTTAAAACATCCTTTGATTTTAAATCTAAGTGGTTGGTTGGCTCATCTAAAATTAACAAATTAACAGGCTCTAATAATAGTTTTACCATAGCTAACCTAGTTTTTTCACCTCCTGATAATACACCAACTTTTTTATCTATATCGTCACCTTTAAACATAAAGCGACCTAAAATATTTTTAATTCCAGTCCTGATATCTCCTTTAGCGACATCATCAACCGTTTGAAAAACAGTTAAATCATTATCTAATAAAGCAGCTTGGTTTTGTGCAAAATAACCAACTTTAACATTATGACCTAAACTACATTCTCCATCATAATCTATTTGACCTAAAATAGCTTTAATCATGGTAGACTTACCCTCTCCATTACGACCAACAAAACTTACTTTTTCACCACGTTTAACAGACATATTAGCCTGACTAAACACAACAACGTCATCGTATTTTTTAGTTAAATTTTGTACAGTAATTGGGTAATCACCAGATCTTGGTGCTGGAGGAAAACTTAATTTTAAGGAAGAGTTATCGACTTCATCAATCTCAATAATTTGTAACTTTTCTAACATACGTTCTCTTGAAGTTACTTGATTTGTCTTAGAGTATGTTCCTTTAAAACGCTCGATAAAAGCCATATTATCTGCAATGAATTTTTGTTGCTCTTGATACGCTTTAATTTGATGACTTCTTCTATCTTCTCTTAATTGTAGATAATGACTATAATTAGCTTTATAGTCATAAATACGACCCATTGTAACTTCAATTGTACGATTGGTAATATTATCAATAAATGCACGATCATGTGATATTACCATAACAGCATCTGCTTTATTTACCAAAAAGTCTTCTAACCAAATTACAGACTCAATATCAATATGGTTTGTAGGCTCGTCTAATAAAATTAAATCAGGTTTTTGTAATAAAATCTTAGCAAGCTCTATTCTCATTCGCCATCCACCAGAAAACTCGTTAGTTAATCTTGTAAAATCTTCTTGCTTAAAACCTAGACCTTTTAAAGCTTTTTCTACTTCTGCATCGTAATTTACATCTTCTAAAGCATAGTATTTTTCACCAAGATCAGAGACCTTTTCAATAATTGACATATATTCATCACTCTCATAATCTGTCCTAGTTTCTAAAGCTTTATTAAGTGCGTCCATTTCATCTTTCATGGCATACACATGTTTAAAAGCTTTTGCTGCTTCTTCAAAAACGGTACAATTATCTTCAGTCAATAAATGCTGTGGTAAGTATGCAATAACTGCATCTTTAGGTGCTCTAACATGACCTCTTGTTGCTTTTTGTTGTCCTGCAACAATTTTCATCATTGTAGATTTTCCTGCTCCGTTTTTACCCATTAAAGCAATCTTATCTGTTGGATTAATAACAAAAGATACATCACTAAAAAGTGGACTTCCGCTAAACTCTACTGCTAAATTATCTATAGAAATCATGGTCTGTTTTTTAAGTTGCGAAAGTAATAAAAAGACTAGTATGTAATACAAATACGCACTTATAATTACTAAAAGTCAAAAGGCCAGATTAGAAAAAGTGTTTTACACTTAATCAAATCTGGCCTTTAATTGTTATATAATTTTAAGACTATATTAATGTATTATGTAGAAATATTAATTATTCAAAAGATTTCATTATTTCATCATAACCTGGGAAATAATGAGAATTAGATGCTAATAAATTAGACTCTTTTGAAACCATAGTGACTTTATACTCTGGTGCATGTTCTGCTTGTACAACATAAGTGTAAGAACCATCTTTTCCTGAAGTGTTTTTACTTTTAAAAGAATAAGTATAAGTACAAGAAGCTGTTTCATAAGCTTTGTTTCCTAAACCTGAAGATACTCTCTCTATTTCAGCTAATATTTTTTCGTTTTTAGAAATAGCTGCATGTAAACGCTCTACCTTTTCTTGTTTATATGAAGAAGAACCTTCTTTTTTATACATTTCTTGTTTTTGTATAATTTTTTTGTCAGCTTCTATAATTTGTGAGTAGTAATTTTTGTTGTATTTAACATTATCACTAAATAAAACTGAATCTTTTAATGTAAGTTCAACAAACTCGTAACTATCTGGATATTCTAATTTTGATTTTATTCTTTTTTCTAATTTGGCTTTTACTATCATATCTCTATTTTGATAAGAATTTTGAGAAGCACTTTCTTGCTCTGATTTACAAGATGTAAAAAGTACTACAACAAGAAGTGAAGTACCAAATAAGGTTTTAGTAATTTTTTTCATAATAAGCGTGGTTAAATTAATTAAGTTTTAAGGAATTACAAAATTAAAAAAAAAAGAACATATCAAAAAAACTTATTAAATATTTCGCAACAAAACACCTTTTTTTTAATAAAAAAAACCACAAAAAGGTTAAATAATCCAATATTATTAAATAATATACAGTCTTTTCACAAAATTTTAAGATATTAAGACTAAATTAGTATATAAGCTAGTTATTCAATAAATATTCTTTTTTTTTTATAATGAACACAAAAAACTTAATTTTTATTAAATACTAAATATCATTTTAAGACTATGCAGCAATTTCTACTCAAACATTTCTTCTATATTTGCAACCATTAAAATAGAATTATGAGAATTGACATTATAACCGTTTTACCTGAATTATTAAGAAGTCCATTTGAAGCTTCCATTTTAAAACGTGCCATAGAAGCTGACTTAGTTGAAGTTCATTTTCATAATTTAAGAGACTATACTACAGACAACTACAAATCTATTGATGATACTCAATTTGGTGGTGGAGCAGGAATGGTTATGAGTATTGAACCTATAGACAAATGCATTACAAAATTAAAGGAAGCAAGAACTTATGACGAGGTCATATATATGACACCTGATGGCGAAACTTTAAATCAAGGTATTGCAAACCACTTGTCGTTAAAACAGAATATTATTATATTATGTGGTCACTATAAAGGAGTTGACCAACGTGTACGCGATCTTTTTATTACTAAAGAAATTAGTATTGGTGACTATGTTTTATCTGGAGGAGAACTTGGTGCAGCTGTACTTTGTGATGCAATTATAAGATTAATTCCTGGGGTTTTAGGAAATGAAACTTCTGCTTTAACAGATAGTTTTCAGGATAATTTATTAGCACCTCCAATTTATACAAAACCAAGGAGTTATAAAGGCTTAGATGTTCCAGAAGTACTACTAACTGGTCATGCAGCAAATATTGATAAATGGAGAGAAGATCAAGCTTATAATCGTACCAAAGAGAGACGTCCAGACTTATTAGACGACTAAATTTATAGACTAAAAAAAAGAACTAAATATTTTTAAAGTTTTACTTTATAAGTTTTACAATTTACTTATATTTGCACCCAATTTCGGATTAACCTCTGGCGAGATACGTGAATGTTGCTCTGAATCAATCATTTAAAATAAAATAAAGATGGAATCTTTAATTAAATTTGTACAGGACGAGTTTGTAACAACAAAGGACTTTCCTAAATTTTCAGCTGGAGACACAATCACTGTGTACTACGAAATTAGAGAAGGAGAAAAAGTAAGAACTCAGTTTTTTAGAGGAGTTGTATTACAAAGAAGAGGAACAGGATCTTCTGAAACTTTCACAATTAGAAAAATGTCAGGAACAGTTGGTGTAGAGCGTATCTTCCCTATCAACTTACCTGCTTTACAAAAAGTAGAAGTTAACAAAAGAGGTAAAGTTAGAAGAGCAAGAATCTTTTACTTTAGAAACCTTACAGGTAAAAAAGCTAGAATTAAAGAAGCTAGAAGAAAGTAATTTTTTCGACCTTAAATATATTAAAAAGCCTAACTTAACTAAGCTAGGCTTTTTTAGTTATTAACTTTTGTTAATAACTAGTGTTTACAACTAATTGATATTTAAACAGTTAAATATTATAATTTAATTAAAAAAAAAATTAAATTGGTACAACAATTAATTACTATAGTAATATTGGTTTCAATTAAATGTTGAATTTGATTTAGTTAAATTGTTTTTTCTTATTTTAAACATAGTTGTAGTCACATTAGGTTTTAAATACAAACCTTAGATTTATAATATTTAATCAAATAAATATTATAATAAATCAAAAAAAACAATTTTTCAAGTACATTTAGTAACAGGTCAATACATTTTGAAAGTTACACATAAATGTACTCTTGATTTAACTAAAGCTTGATCTAAAAAAATGCAAAACAATAGTTTTGGATTGATTTAATGAAAATTAAATAAGACAGCTAAATGTTATTTCAAAAAAGCCATGACAATAAATAGTTAATTCTATTATGTTATGGCTTTTATTTTTTGATGACACTAAAACTTGTATTTTTACTATAAATACTAATCATGAGTGTACCGTTTATTGCTGATAAAGACTTTAAAAATATAGATTTTACTAAAAACGCTTTACAAAAAGCAGAATATGATAATTGCACCTTCACTAATTGTAATTTTAATAATAGTTATTTATCTACAATTTCATTTTTAGATTGTCATTTTGAAGATTGCGATTTAAGTAATAGCAAAACTAAGGGTGTGATTTTTAAAGACTCCTCTTTTAAAAATTGTAAATTATTAGGTGTATTATTTAATGATTGTGACCAACTTCTGTTATCTATAAACTTTGAACATTGTCAATTAGATTTTGCTTCTTTTTATAAAGTAAAATTATCCAAAACTACTATTTTAAATTCTTCATGTATTAGTGTAGATTTTACTGAAGCTATCTTAACAGAAAGTATTTTTGACCATTGTGATTTTAAAAATGCTATTTTTGATAGAACCAATTTAGAAAAAGCAGATTTTAGAACTGCCATACACTACTCTATTCAGCCAGAAAATAATAAAATTAAAGGCGCTAAATTTTCGAAAGACCAAATTGAAGGACTACTAAAACACTACAAAATTAATATTTCTTAAAAAAACATCTATATTTTATTAAATTCGCAATAAACTTCGTTGTAGCTAATATTCAAGTAAATATAGATGTTAAGTAAACGTTTTCGCTTTAAAAAACCTTCTATTTTTTGTATATTCGCCAAGCTTAAAACTAAACAAAAATTCAAATTATATTTATGTCAAATTCATCAAAAATAATATATACTATTACAGATGAAGCGCCTGCATTAGCGACGCGTTCATTTTTACCAATTGTTCAAGCATTTACTGCCTCTTCTGGAATAGGTTTAGAAACCAAAGACATATCATTAGCTGCACGTATTTTAGCAGTGTTTCCTGATTACTTAACAGAAGGCCAACGTGTGTCTGATGATTTAGCTTATTTAGGAGACTTGGCTAAAACACCTGAAGCAAATATTATCAAACTTCCAAACATTAGTGCTTCAATACCACAGCTTAAATCTGCAATATCAGAACTACAAGCTAAAGGTTTTGCTATTCCTAATTATCCTGAAGAAGTAACTAACGACAAAGAAAAAGACGCTAAACAACGTTACGATAAAATTAAAGGTAGTGCTGTAAACCCAGTTTTACGTGAAGGTAACTCTGATAGACGTGCACCAAAAGCTGTAAAAAACTACGCTAAGAAAAACCCACATTCGATGGGTAAATGGTCTAAAGACTCTAAGTCACATGTATCAACAATGACTGAAGGTGATTTTGCACATAACGAAAAATCTGTAACCTTAACTGATGCTACAACAGTTAAATTAGTACATACTGACAATAACGGAACTGAAACAGTTTTAAAAAGTGATTTAGCTTTATTAAAAGGCGAAATTATTGATGCTACTGTATTAAGTAAAAAAGCGTTATTATCATTTTTAGAAGCACAAGTTAAAGATGCTAAAGAAACTGGTGTATTGTTTTCATTACACATGAAAGCAACAATGATGAAGGTTTCAGATCCAATTATTTTTGGACATGCAGTACGTGTATTTTTTAAAGATGTATTTGCCAAACATAGCGAAACATTTGAAAAAATTGGTGTAGATGTAAATAATGGCTTTGGAAACTTATTAAGTAATTTAAACGAGTTACCAGAAGCTGAACGTAATACAATCTTAGCTGATATTGATGCTGCTTTTAAAGCAAACCCATCTTTGGCAATGGTAGATAGTGATAAAGGTATTACAAACTTACATGTACCAAGTGATGTTATTATTGATGCTTCAATGCCAGCAATGATAAGAAACTCTGGTCAAATGTGGAATGCAGATGGACAGTCTCAAGATACAAAAGCTGTAATACCAGATAGTAGCTATGCTGGGATTTATACTGCAACTATAGATTTTTGTAAAGAGCATGGTGCTTTTGACCCAACAACAATGGGAACTGTACCAAACGTTGGGCTAATGGCTCAAAAGGCTGAAGAATATGGTTCTCATGATAAAACGTTTGAAATTTCTGCAGATGGAAAAGTTCAGGTTATTGATGCTGACGGAAAAGTATTAATTGAGCATACTGTAGAAACTGGTGATATCTGGAGAATGTGTCAGGTTAAAGATGCACCAATCCAAGACTGGGTAAAATTAGCAGTAACTCGTGCTAAAGCCTCTCAAACTCCTGCTGTTTTCTGGTTAGACGAAAACAGAGCACATGATGCTGAGTTAATTACTAAAGTAAATACTTACTTAAAAGATCATGATACTGAAGGTGTAGAGCTTCATATATTATCTCCAATAAAAGCAACAGAATTTACTCTAAAAAGAGTAAAAGCAGGAAAAGATACAATCTCTGTTTCAGGAAACGTATTACGTGACTACTTAACAGATTTATTCCCTATTTTAGAATTAGGTACTTCTGCAAAAATGTTATCTATTGTACCATTAATGAATGGTGGAGGTTTATTTGAAACTGGTGCTGGAGGATCTGCTCCAAAACACGTACAACAATTTGTTGAAGAAAACCACTTACGTTGGGATAGTTTAGGAGAATTTTTAGCACTTGCAGTTTCTTTAGAGCATTTTAGCCAAGTAAATGATAATCCAAAAGCTAAAGTTTTAGGTGATGCATTAGATGATGCTACCGAGAAACTATTAGAAAACAAAAAAGGACCATCAAGAAAAGCTGGCGAAATTGATAACAGAGGAAGTCACTTTTATTTAGCAATGTATTGGGCTGAAGCTTTAGCTAATCAAGAAAAAGATGCTGATTTAAAAGCACAATTTGGACCAGTTGCATTAGCCTTTAAAGCAGAAGAAGACACTATAGTTTCTGCTTTAAATGACATACAAGGAGTTGCTGTTGACATTGAAGGATATTATTCTCCAAACGAAACACTAACCTCTGAGGCTATGAGACCTATTCAATTATTTAATAACTTATTAAAAAGTATCTAAAACATACTTTTAATTATAATGTAAAAAGCTTCTTTTTTTAAAGAAGCTTTTTTTTGTTATAAACAACAATTTGAGAACATTAAAAAGTAATATATAACTTGATTTTTAGTTATTTTTACTATTCAAAATCAAAAAATGAAATTAATAAGAAAAGGACTCCTAATCGCATTCCTATTATCTGCAGCAAACATTTTTGCCCAAGAAAACTATACTTTAAGCGGAAAAATAACAGAAGCTAGTAGTAATGAAACTTTAATTAGTGTAAATGTGATTATTCCAGAATTAAATACTGGTACAGTTACAAATGAATATGGCTTCTACTCTATTACAATCCCTAAAGGAAATTATAAAGTTGTTGTCTCATATTTAGGATTTTCGGATATAACCGAAACTATTGATTTAAATAAAAATATTAGTAAAAACTTTAGCTTAGAAGAATCTTTTGAAAACTTAGACGAAGTAATTATTACTGAAAACATCGAAAAATTAAATATCAAAAAACCTCAAATGAGTGTCAATGCACTTAGTGCATCAACTATTAAAAGCATACCTGTGGTACTTGGTGAAGCAGATGTAATTAAAGCAATTACATTACTACCAGGAGTTACAAATGCTGGAGAAGGGTCTTCTGGTTTTAATGTTCGTGGTGGTGCAGTAGATCAAAACCTTATTCTTTTAGACGAAGCGACAGTTTTTAACTCTTCACATCTTTTCGGCTTTTTCTCGGTATTTAATCCTGATGCCATAAAAGATTTAAAATTATATAAAGGCGGAATACCAGCACGCTATGGAGGACGTGTGTCTTCTGTTTTAGATATTTACCAAAAAGAAGGAAATAGTAAAGCGTTTCATATGAATGGTGGAATTGGCTTAGTGTCCAGCAGACTATTGGTAGAAGGACCTATAAAAAAAGACAAAGGTTCTTTTTTATTTGGAGGTCGTAGTAGTTACGCTCACCTATTTTTACCACTTTTTGATATTGATAACAAAGCCTATTTTTATGATTTAAATACTAAGTTAAGTTACGATTTAGATAATAATAACAGCATTTACTTATCAGGATATTTTGGTCGAGATGTATTTAGAATTGCAGATAGCTTTGACAATACCTATGGAAATACAGTAGTAAATTTTAGATGGAATCATTTATTTTCTGATAAATTATTTTCTAATATGTCTTTAATTTATTCGGACTATTATTATGGTTTAAAATTAAATTTTGTCGAATTTGATTGGGATTCAGGTATTCAAAATTTTAATTTTAAATACGATCTTAAGCACTATGTTTCAAATCAATTTAAGTTACAATATGGTTTAAATAGTATGTATTATAAATTTAATCCTGGACAAATAGAACCTTCAACACCATCATCTGGTATTAATTCTTTTAAACTTACAGACAAATATGCTTTTGAAAATGCACTATATGTAGATGCAGAACATACTATAAACGATAAATTAGCTTTAAGTTATGGATTTAGATTAAGCTCGTTTTTAAGATTAGGGCAAGATCAATTAAACACATACAACAACAATCAAGCTGTAGTATTTAATGAAGATTTTCAAATTTATCAAAAAGCAGAACCCACAGGAACTGAAAGCTTTAATCGTAGTCACATAATAAAGACTTTTACAAATCTTGAACCAAGATTTGCATTATCTTATCAATTAAATGAAGATACATCTGTAAAAGCCAGTTATAATAAAATGACTCAATACTTACATTTATTATCCAATACATCCTCTCCTACACCTTTGGATGTTTGGGCTCCAAGTGGTAAATACATACAACCTCAAAAATTAGATCAAGTTGCAATTGGCTATTTTAAAAGTATAAATGAAGACAAATACTCACTAGAAGTAGAAAGTTTCTATAAAAAAATAAAAAACCGAATTGATTATATAGATGGAGCAGATCTTATAGCAAATGATGCAATAGAGCAAGTCATTTTAAACGGAGAAGCTAGAGCTTACGGATTAGAAGTATTACTTCGTAAAAATCAAGGTAAATTTAAAGGATGGTTAGCCTATACATTATCTAAATCAGAACAAAAAACACCTGGAAGAACACCACAAGAAACAGGAATAAATAATGGTAATTGGTATAATACAGCTTACGACAAAACTCATGATTTATCTATAACGACAAGTTATGACTATAATAAAAAATGGGTGTTTAATGCAAATTTCTTATTCCAAACAGGACAACCAACAACGTATCCAAACGGTCAATATATTTATAATAATATAAGTATACCAAGTTATAGTAATCGTAATGCCGATAGATTACCAAGTTACCATCGTTTAGATCTTTCGGCAAATTACACACCTAAATCCGAAACAAATAAGGGATGGCAAAGCTATTGGGTATTTAGTATTTATAATGCGTATAATCGTCGTAATGCTGCTTCAATAACTTTTGGAGAAAATAGAATGTCAGGTAATAACGAAGCAACAAGACTAGCAATTTTTGGGCTTATACCTTCAGTATCTTACAATTTTAAATTTTAATAACATGAAAAAAACAATATACTTAATAATAACAATATTGTTATTTAATTGTGAGGATGTAATAGAATTAGATTTACCAACTGCTAATCCAAAATTAGTAATAGAGGCTTCTTTAAATTGGTTTGAAGGTACAGATGGATCTCAACAACAAATAAAACTATCACTATCAGCTCCTTTTTTTGACAGTCAGGTTCCACCAGCAAATAATGCCATAATAAACGTTGAAGATTCAAACGGAAACCTATTTAATTTTACAGAAATTAATAACACAGGAATCTATCAAACAAACAATTTCATACCAGAAATAAATCAAGAATATAATCTAACAATTATTTATAATAATCAAACCTATGTTGGTACAGAAACATTAATTACAACAACAGCTGTAGACTATGTAGAACAAAATGATGAAGGCGGATTTTCTGGAGAAGATATAGAACTTAAAGCCTATTACACAGATCCAGCAAACATCGATAATTATTACTTCTATCAATTCGAAACAAACATAGCACAGATACCAAATCTTGAAGTATATGATGATCAATTTACAGACGGAAACCAAATTTTTGCATTCTATACAGAAGAAGACTTACAATCAGGAGACGAAGTAACAATCACAAATTATGGTATCTCACAACAGTTCTATCAATTCATGGATCTATTATTACAACAATCAAGTTCTGATTCTGGAGGTCCTTTTGAAACACAACCAGCAACCGTTAGAGGTAACTGTGTCAATATAACAAATCCAGAAAACTATCCATTAGGATACTTTAGGGTTTCACAAGCCTATCAATTTACCTATATTGTACAATAAAATTTGGGCGTTACCACAAGGGTCGCGCTTTCGGCAGTCGCTCTCTGCGAGGAGCTTCAACAAATGCCTCAATCCCTAACGCAAAACACAACAATAATTAAGCAATGTCATTTATAAAAACAACCGAACAAGATTCAAATTACAATCATTTAGAAAAAATGTCCTTGTCAGACCTGTTAAACAATATAAATAAAGAAGACCAAACAGTACCTCTTGCAGTTCAAAAAGCCATTCCCCAAATAGAAACTTTAGTACATCAAATAGTCATAAAGTTAAAGCAAGGAGGAAGATTATTTTATATTGGAGCAGGAACAAGCGGAAGATTAGGTATCGTAGACGCATCAGAATGTCCACCAACTTTCGGAGTATCGTATGATTTAGTAATAGGGTTAATAGCTGGAGGAGATAAAGCAATCCGAGAGGCTGTAGAGTTTGCTGAAGACTCTACAAACCAAGGTTGGACAGATTTACAAAAACATAAAATTTCAGATAATGATGTAGTTATTGGGATAGCAGCATCAGGTACAACTCCATATGTAATTTCAGCATTACAACAATGCAATAAAAACAATATAATTACAGGATGCATTACTTGTAATAAAAACAGTCCGTTAAGTCAAACAGCACAATTCCCAATTGAAGTAATTGTAGGACCTGAATTTGTGACTGGTAGTTCTAGAATGAAAGCAGGAACTGCTCAAAAACTAATACTTAATATGATATCTACTTCAACAATGATTCAATTAGGAAAAGTAAAAGGCAACAAAATGGTTGATATGCAATTAAGCAATGATAAATTAGTTGATAGAGGTATAAAAATGATCATGAGCGAATTAAATATACCATATACTGAAGCTAACTCATTACTTACAAAACATAAAACGGTTCGTAAAGCAATAAATACCTACAACAATGAAAACTAAATCTACAGATAAAGATATATTAGTAAAAGGAATAAAACAATTAGGTATTGCACTTACACTATTAATACTTGGACCTACTTTATTACATTTAGTATTAACCAACAGAGAACGACCATTCTTTTATTTGCTATTAACAATATCGATAATCATATGTTGTATAGCTGTAATATTTATATTTAAAGGTATCAATACTATTTTAGATAGTATATTTAAAAGTAAGAAGTATAAATAATCTTTTTTGGACAATCTTATTTAAAGACTATAATAAAACATCTAATTTTCAAATTTAGTATCTAGTGTTGATATAAATTTGATTTCGTGTTCTAAACTCTTATTAAATTAATTTTATTCTACAGTAATAGTCTTTGGTTTTAATACTAGGTAACTTGTCACACTATGACCTAAATTAAATGGATATGACCTCGTGTATTATACTCTTTTTCTTAATAAATAGATGAAACACACTTTAAGGATTAAAGTATTCTGTAATTAGTTTAAAATATGATGAGTATAC